>URMR01000242.1 GCA_900548935.1 uncultured Collinsella sp. | reverse complement strand
TCGATCGCACACCACGAGCACAAGTGCGCTTCGCGTCGCTTGCCGATGCGTCGGTTCTTCGCCCTGGCAGCTACGATGCCGTGCTGTTTGCCGATGTCGACCTGGACAGCTATCCGCTTTCGCACGAAGAGGGCCCGCTTGCCACGTTGACAGCCGAGCTGCGCCGCGACGGCGTGTCTTTGGAGCCCGCTGCCCTGCTGCGCGTGCGCTTTGGCCGTGCGATGCAGGCGGCGAGCGGTCCGGTCGCGCTCGCCCGTGTGACGCACGATCGCCAGGCACGCGAGTGCTACCCGGCAGCCGTATGGACCGAGCTGTGGGCACATGCCGAGGCCGCTGGCGCTGCCAAGCCCATGCGCGTGGGCGAGGGCGATATCATCGCCGACTTCGATCCCGCGGCAGGCGAAGGTCTCAAGCGCGAGCGCGTGACCTGTGAAGCCCCTCAGCATCTGAGTGCCGAGGCCGTGCCGTATTTGGTCCTGCGCCACCGCGACGGTGAGGGCGAGGACGCGCCGCTCGTGCCGCGCCTGACGTCCGCCTCGCAGATCGAGGCCTATTCCACCTGCCCGCTGTGCTGGTTTGTCTCGTATCGCGTCAAGCCCCAGTCTATCGACGCGGATTTTGGCAACATGGAGAAGGGCAACTTCGTCCACGACGTGCTGGAGCACCTGCATGCCCGTCTGCCCCAAGAGGGCATGGAGCGCGTGACGCCCGAGAACTTGCCGCGCGCACAGGAGCTGCTGCGCGAGGTCTTTGCCGAGACCTTGGCCGAGCATGCGGGCAAGCGCGGTACCGAGGGCCCGCTGGTGCCGCTCTCCCCGGTGGAGGAGCGTCAGGTGGCCGAGATCTTGCCGCAGCTGGAAGGCGTGCTCGCCTACGAGTCCGAGGCGCTTGCCCCCTTTGCCCCGCGCTACCTTGAGTTCGCCTTTAATGAGCTTAAGGTCGAGTATGCCGGTTGGCCGCTCGGCGGGCGTATCGACCGCGTTGACGTGGATGCCGAGAATCGCGCCGTGGTGATTGACTACAAGCATCGTTCGGGTGTCGAGGAGTTTAAACTCGCCGACCCTACGGTGCGCGACGAAGAGTCGGGCGAGGCCCCCATCGACGACCCGCGTTGGCTGCCGCCCCATACCCAGACACTCATCTACGCGCAGGCCATGCGTCGGGCGCTGGGCCTAGATACCCGTGCTGCGCTCTATTTTTCGACCAAGGGCGGCAAGCCCGCGCTGCGCGGCGCCGCAAGTGCCGAGCTGCTCGAGGAAGAGCGCGGCGACGGTCGCATCCCGGGCCTTAAGAAGGGCTTCCCGGGCGAGGGCGGCAACATGGACTTCGATGTGCTGCTCGATCGCGTGGAGACCGGCATTGCCGAGCGGCTGCGCGAACTCGAGGCGGGCGTCGTGACGGCGGTCGATCCGACATCGGCGCAAGCCGCGCATGCGCGCTGCTCGTATAACCACGAAGGAACGTTTGTAAGGAGGGACGTGTAGACCATGGATCTTTCGACTTTGATGCCGCAACAGCTGCAAGTCGTCAAAACGCTCGACCGCCCGTTGTTTGTCTCGGCGGGTGCCGGCTCGGGCAAGACCTTTACCCTCACGCGCCGCATCGTCTATGCGCTCTCGCCCGAATCCGGTCCGTTTGTCGAGCATCTGGATCAGGTGCTCGCCATTACCTTTACCAAAGACGCCGCGGCCGAGATTCGCGACCGTGTGCGCCGTGCGCTTATCGAAGAGGGTATGGACGAAGAGGCCCTGACGGTCGACGACGCTTGGATTTCGACCATCCACGGCATGTGCTCGCGTATCCTGCGCGCGCACGCGTTGGAGCTGGGCATCGACCCCGAGTTCACGGTGCTCACCGATACCGACGAGCTTATGGATCAGGCTGTCGAGCATGTGCTGGGGCGTGCGACGGCGCCCGACGTCGCGCCCGAGCTCGCCGCTTCGCTTAAGACCCTCTACGCCTGGTATCCCATGGCGGGCGAGGGCGGGCCGTTTGGCGCC
>URMR01000241.1 GCA_900548935.1 uncultured Collinsella sp. | reverse complement strand
GAGGGTGACCGTTCGTGTGTTCGTGCCCATGCGGTCACGGAGGCATTGGGTCGCATTGCCCTTGTGCTCAACTCTATGGAATAGACGTGTTTTAAGGGGCCTCCGAGCCCCTTAATTGTGGAGATAGGGACCTTAGGCTCATTTGGCGTTTGTGCTGGTTGTAGATGTATTTTTGCCTGCCTTGTTCATATTTGGTCCTTTGTGGTCAAGCATTTGGTCAGTGTTTGGTCGGCGTTTGGTTGGGTTTTGGAAAGACCGCCTGCATATGATTGGCCTGAACGGTTGACCACGAACAGCCGTTCGTTTATTATCGATGCAGGTTGTTAAGAGGAGGGCTATTCATGGCCAAGAATTCAGGTCCCGTACGTACCGTTCATGCTCGCACGACGGGTAAAGAGCGCGATGAGATGATCGCCACCACCAAGGCCGAGATCGAGAAGAAATTCGGCCAGGGTTCCATCATGAGGTACGGCGACGGTGGTCCCGAGCTCGAGGTCGAGGCCATTCCCACGGGCGCCCTGGCCCTCGATGCCGCGCTGGGTATCGGCGGCGTGCCGCGCGGCCGTATCGTCGAGATTTACGGTCCTGAGTCCTCCGGTAAGACGACGCTTTCGCTCGAGATCCTGGCCGAGGCCCAGGCAATGGGTGGCGTTGTGGCATTTATCGATGCCGAGCACGCGCTTGATCCCACGTATGCCGCGCGCATCGGCGTGGATATCGACGAGGTGCTCATTTCCCAGCCCGACACGGGCGAGCAGGCGCTCGAGATCGTTGACATGCTCGTGCGTTCCGGCGCCATCGATGCCATCGTCGTCGACTCCGTCGCCGCGCTGACCCCGCGTGCCGAGATCGAGGGAGAAATCGGCGATACTACGGTCGGTCTTCAGGCTCGCCTGATGAGCCAGGCGCTCCGCAAGCTCGCCGGCTCGCTGTCCAAGTCCAACACGACGTGCATCTTCATTAACCAGCTGCGTGAGAAGATCGGCGTCATGTTCGGCAACCCCGAGACTACGACGGGCGGCCGCGCCCTTAAGTTCTTCTCTTCGGTGCGTATCGACATTCGCCGTATCGACAGCATTAAGCTTAAGGACGAGGTTATCGGTAACCGCGTGCGCGCCAAGGTCGTTAAGAACAAGGTGGCCGCTCCGTTCCGCTCGGCCGAGTTTGACATCATGTATGGCACCGGCATCTCCAAAGAGGGCTCGATTCTGGATATGGCCGTCGAGTGCGGCATCTGCAAAAAGATGGGGTCCTGGTTTGCCTATGGCGAGGATAAGCTCGGCAACGGTCGCGAGGCCGCCAAGACGTTCCTGCGCGAGCACCCCGATTGCGCTGATGAGATCGAGCACAAGGTTCGCCTTGCCTGCGGCCTTGAGTATGACGATGATGCCCCCTCCGAGGTTGAGTTGACCGATCAGCCCGCCCCCGAGGAGTTTGACGAGCTGTACGCCATCGATGGCTCCGCGATGCTCGACGATGACGACGAGTAGCGGATGCCGACATGTCATATACGGTGACCGAGGCCACGGTCGTCTTTCCCGATAAGAAAGCGGCCTCCTCGTTCTCGAGCGGCTATGCGTCTAAAAAGCCCTGCGCGCATATCGATTGCTATCTCGAGGGCGGTTTCGAACGTTCCATCTGGATTCCCGTGCGCGTGGCGCGCCTGTACGTTAAAAACCGCCCCGACCTTCCCTGTGATTGGGATGACTTTCGCGAGGCAGTGCAGCTTATCGAACGTAAATGTGCGCTCACCATGGTGACCGAGATGCTTTCGCGCCGCGATCATGCCACGGGCGAGGTGAGCGATAAGTTGGCGCGCTATGGCTTTCGACAGCCTGCGATCGATTTTGCCGTTGCTCGAGCGACCGAGTATCGTTTTTTGGATGAGAACCGCTTTTGCTCGTACTTTATCGAAGAACGCAAGCGTCGCGGCTGGGGACAGCGCAAGATCGAGGTTGAGCTCAAGCGTCGTCATGTCGTGCTTGCGGAACAACTCCGTATTGTAGCGCA
>URMR01000240.1 GCA_900548935.1 uncultured Collinsella sp. | reverse complement strand
CACAGGCCCACTGTTTGGACTCGCGCAGGCTCTCGTCGCAGACCAGACGAATGCCCTCGGGCAGGTTAACCGGTCCGATAAAGCCCTTGTGCAGACCGTTCGCCTGAAGCTCCTCGTCGGTCATCATGCGATAGCCCTTGCCAAAGACGTGCTCGGCCTTGCAGTCGTTGAGCTCATGATCGCCCGGAACGATGGCCACAACAGGCTTGCCCTCGGCGTCGATGAGAGCCAGGGACTTGCGTGTACCGTTCTCGGGGAAGCCGAAGAACTTGGCAACAGCCTCGATGGTGCCCATGCCCGGAGTCTCGACCTTGGTGAGTGTGCCGTCGCCGGGGCCCTCGGTCACAACGACCTTGGTGCTTGCAGCCTCGTCATCGGCAGCAAAGCCACAATCGTCGCAGTAGACCAGCGAAGCCTCGCCGGCGTCGGCCAGCGCCATGTACTCGACGGAGGTATCGCCACCGATCTCACCGGAGTCGGCAACAACGGGCAGGGCCTTGATGTAGCAGCGCTCGCAGATATTGGCGTAGGCCTGCTTCATCTTGTCGTACTCCTCCTGCAGACTCTCCTGCGTGGCAGAGAAGCTGTAGGCGTCCTTCATGATGAACTCGCGGCCGCGCATCAGGCCAAAGCGGGGACGGAACTCGTCGCGGAATTTATCCTGGATGTGATAGAGATTCACCGGCAGCTGCTTGTAGGAACGCAGCTCGTTGCGCACCAGGGCAGTCACGGTCTCCTCGTGCGTGGGACCGAGCACAAACTCGCGGCCGTGGCGGTCATCAAAGCGCACGAGCTCCTTGCCATAGGCATCGATACGGCCGGACTCGCGCCACAGCTCGGCATCGACCATGATGGGCATCATGAGCTCCTGGGCACCGGCAGCGTCCATCTCGTCGCGCACGATGTTCTCGATCTTGCGAATCGAGCGCCACGCGAGCGGCAGATAGGAATAGAGACCGGCGGCCTCCTTGCGAATCATGCCGGCACGAAGCAGCAGGCGATGGCTCGCAAGCTCGGCGTCGGCCGGATCCTCTTTGAGCGTCGGAGCATACAGCTTAGACATATACATTGCTCGAGTCATTTATTTCTCCTCAATAAGCTTGTCGACCTCGGCCATAAGCGCGTCGACAATTTGATCCTCAGCTACTTTACCAATGATCTGGCCATGCGAAAAGAGCAGGGCCTGACCTCGTCCACAGGCCACGCCTAGGTCGGCGTCGGAAGCCTCGCCGGGGCCATTAACGGCACATCCCATGACGGCAATCGAAAGCGGCGCGGCATAGTTCTTAAGCCGCTCGGTTACTTCCTCGGCGATGGGAATGAGGTTAACCTGGCAGCGGGCGCACGTGGGGCACGAGACAATCTCGGGGCCACGGCGACGCAGGCCCAGCGACTGCAGAATACCCCAGGCAACCGGCGGCTCCTCAACCGGATCGGCCGTGAGCGAGACGCGCATAGTGTCGCCGATGCCCTCGGACAGCAGAATACCCAGTCCCACCGAGCTCTTAATGGTGCCCTGCAGCTTGGTACCGGCCTCCGTCACGCCCAGGTGAAGCGGAACGTGGGGAATCTCGCGCGACAGGGCGCGATAGGTATCAAGCGTCGTCTGTACGCTATGGGCCTTGGCGGAAAGCACGATGTTGGTAAAGCCGCGGTCCTCAAAGTGCTGCACAAAGCGCTCGCTCGACATCACGAGCTTCTCGGGCTGCGTGAGGTCGTCGCGCTCGGCGATGTCCTGCTCAAGCGAACCGGCGTTGACACCGATGCGAATCGCACAACCCGCGGCACCCGCAGCATCGATCACCGCGTCAACCTTAGCCCAATCGCCGATATTGCCGGGATTGATGCGCAGCTTGGCAGCACCGGCCTCAACGGCACCAATGGCGAGCTTATGGTTAAAGTGAATATCAGCGACAATCGGCACCGGAGACTCGGCACAGATGGTGCGGAAACCCTCAAGCGCGGCCTCAGTGGGCACGCTCACACGCACGATATCGCAGCCAGCCTGCGCCAACGCGCACACTTGCGCAAGCGTTGCCTGGGCATCAGCGGTATCGGTGC
>URMR01000239.1 GCA_900548935.1 uncultured Collinsella sp. | reverse complement strand
TTGCGCTCATCGTGCTGGTTGTGGGTACTGCCGTGATCTCGCCGCTGGGACCGGCTGCCGCGCCGCAGGCTCCCTATGATGCAGGCGCTGCCGTGCAGGGCTTTCTGACCGGCTATCAGACCATGGACCTGCTCGCGTCGCTCGCCTTCGGCATTATTATCGCCGAGACCATCCACGAGCTGGGTGTTACCGATGACAAGCGCGTGGCCTTTGAGATTTCGCGTTCCGGCGTGATCGCCGGCGTGCTTGCGCGCCTGTTCATGGAGGGCCGCTTGGCGAGCCCGGATACGAAGGCTCTGCTGCATGAGCTTTCGCCCATCGATTCTTCTGAGCCTGAGCTCATGGATCCGCTGACAGTCGATTCTACGCGTATCTTCGATACCGTGGTTGCCGCATACCTGCTGGATTCCGACCGCTCCGAGTTCGATGAGGCATATCTGGCCGATACCTATCTGCAGAAGACGCTGTCCGCGGTGCGCGGTGCAGAGGGTGCCGGCGAGGACGCTCCTGCGCCCGCCGCTCGCACGGCGGCCTTGACGCTGGCGCTGGTCGCACCGCTGCGCGACCGCATGGCCCGCGAGAACGCCGCCAACGTGTTCGATGGCATCGAGATGCCGCTTGTGCCGGTGCTTGCCAAGATGGAGCGTGCGGGCATGCTCGTGGACCCCGACCGTCTGCACAGTCTGTCCGAGGGTCTGGCGACCCAGATTACCGAGGTCGAGCGCAGCATTCGCGACCTGGCAGGCGACGAGACCTTTAACATCGGCAGCCCCATGCAGCTCTCGCATGTGCTGTTTGACGTTATGGGTCTTCCGACCAAGGGCCTCAAGAAGACTAAGCGCGGCTACTATTCGACCAACGCCAAGGTGCTGAGTGACCTTGCGCGTGACCACGAAATCGTGCGTCTGATCTTGGACTGGCGTGAGAAGTCCAAGATCAAGTCCACCTATCTGGACACACTGGGCCCGCTACGCCGTGGTGACGGTCGCGTACACACTACGTACAACCAGACCATCACCGCGACGGGGCGTCTGTCCTCGAGCGACCCGAACCTGCAGAACATCCCGACGCGCTCGGAGCTGGGTCGTACCGTCAAGACGGCGTTTTCGGCAGGCGAGGGAAGTGTCTTTTTGGCGGTGGACTACTCGCAGATCGAGCTGCGTCTGCTGGCGCATCTCTCGGGTGACGAGCACTTGGTGCGCGCCTTTAACGAGGGCGAGGACTTCCATGCCGAGACGGCGGCGCGCGTGTTTGGTGTGCCGGTGTCCGAGGTAACACCCGACCTGCGCAGCCGCGCCAAGGCCGTGAACTTTGGCATCGTGTACGGTCAGCAGGCCTATGGCCTGTCGCGGTCGCTGCATATCTCGATGGCCGAGGCGCGCGACATGATCGACCGTTACTACGAGGCCTACCCGGGCGTGCGCACGTTCCTCGACAACGTGGTGGCACGTGCCAAGCAGACGGGCTACGCCGAGACCATGTACGGCCGCCGTCGCCATATTCCGGAGCTCAAGGCTAAAAATCCGCAACTCCGCGGCTTTGGCGAGCGCACGGCCATGAACCACCCCATGCAGGGCACCGCCGCCGACATCATCAAGATCGCGATGGCCCGCGTAAGCCGCCGCCTGGAAGAAGAGGGCTTTGCTGCCCACATGATTCTGCAGGTACACGACGAACTGGACTTTGAGTGCCCCGTCGACGAAGTCGAGCGCCTAACCACCATGGTCCGCGACGTCATGGAACACGTAGTAGACCTCCGCGTCCCCCTAATCGCCGAAGCCAGCACCGGCATAACCTGGGCCGATGCCAAGTAAAGACGCACCAACAATCCCAAAGTAACCAAAACAGAAGGGGGCTCCTTGCCAACGAGGAGCCCCCTTCGTTCAATTAAATTCAGCCTAAGTATCTAGACACTCAAGACGCCATCTAGGCGGCAAGCAAGTAAACCTAGGGCCTGGCCGGGCGGCACAGGTTAACTTTTCGTAGATTCCGCACGCAAAGAAAGCCACTTAATGTGGCTTTCGTCTTGCGCAGGACCTGACCGAGCGAACAGTTATCCTG
>URMR01000238.1 GCA_900548935.1 uncultured Collinsella sp. | reverse complement strand
CAGCCGAAGAGGAAAAACAGGTGGACAGCGGCCTCGATCCAAGAGAGGTCGAATATTTCCGCGCCCATGTCGCCCATCTGAGTGAACACGTCCGCGATGGAGTCATAGAATGCGTTGAACAGCCACTTCACCAGATTGTCCCAAATGGCGTTGACGATGGTGTCGCCAATGCCCTCGGAAAGCAAAATTCCCAGGCCCACAGAGCTCTTAATGGTGCCCTGGAGCTTGGTTCCGGCCTCAGTCACGCCCAAATGAAGCGGAACATGGGGGATTTCGCGCGACAGGGCACGATAGGTGTCAAGCGTCGTGGACACGCTATGAGCCTTGGCGGAAAGCACGATATTGGTAAAGCCGCGATCCTCAAAATGTTTGACGAAACGCTCGCTCGACATCACAAGCTTTTCGGGCTGTGTAAGGTCATCGCGCTCGGCGATATCCTGCTCAAGCGAGCCGGCGTTCACGCCAATGCGAATCGCGCACCCAGCGGCGCCCGCGGCATCGATCACGGCATCGACCTTGGTCCAATCGCCGATGTTGCCGGGATTGATGCGGAGCTTGGCGGCACCGGCCTTAACGGCGCCAATGGCGAGCTTATGGTTAAAGTGGATATCGGCAACGATCGGCACCGGAGACTCGGCACAAATCGTGCGAAAGCCCTCAAGCGCAGCCTCGGTGGGCACGCTCACGCGCACAACATCGCAACCCGCCTGGGCAAGTGCACGCACTTGCGCAAGCGTTGCCTGGGCGTCGGCGGTATCGGTGCAGGTCATGGACTGAACCACCACCGGAGCGCCGCCGCCCATCTGCACGTCGCCCACAAACACGGGGCGCGTCAGCTCGCGCGTCAAAGGATGGGACAAAGACAATCCAAACACTCCCCTACAAAATAAATCGAAGGACGTCGGAACGAAGCATATAGACAAACAGCAGCGCAAAGAGCGCGATGCCGACATAACTGACGATTGTCTGTACCTTGAGTGGCAGCTCGCGACCGGCGACCTTTTGGATGATCTCGATAACCAGCTTTCCCCCGTCGAGCGGCGGAATGGGCAGCAGGTTCATAAAGCCCAGCGAGAACGAGATGAGCGCGGCAAACGTTAAGAATGTCGCGGGACCGGCGGCAGCCGCCTGAGAAGACATGACGCTGATGCCAACAATCGAGCTGGACTGATCGAGTATCTCCATCGTATGCTGCGGTTGCAGCAGACGCATAACGCCCTCGGCAGTCTGCTGAACATAGGAGAACGACAGGCGCGCAGACGTAATGGGGTCCAAATGGACCACCTGCGTAGAGGCATAAACGCCCAAACGCTCGTCCTCCTTGAGCGCGACAGAGGTCGTAAATTTCTTGCCGTCGTGCTGATACTCAATGGCGATATCGTCCTTGCCGGCGGCCGCTCCGATCGCATCGTACACGTCCATCCAGCTGGAGCAGGACACACCATCGACACTAAGAATTGCGTCGCCGGCCTCGATGCCCGCCTTGGCGGCTATAGAGCCTTCTTCAACCTGACCGATCACATTGCTATCGACCGGCACCGATACGCCGGCGATAGAGTAGATACTCATAAGCAGCAAAAAGCCCGTCAGAACATTGACGAGAATGCCCGCGAGCAGCATAAAGGCACGTTTGAGAAAACCCTGGCCCAGATAGGTATGCGAACGCTCTTGCGCAAGGAACTCGGCTTCGCCGCACGGCAGCTCCCACACATCGCCCTCGGTAGTCGCATGCTCTCGATCGAAACGGCGGCCGTCAAAGGTGGTGTAGCCTGCCGCGTCTCGCGGCAGCGTCTGATACTTGGTGGGATAGTAGCTCGGCGAGGGCTTCTCCCCTTTCTCATACCAAGGCGCGATAGAGCCCCAACCCAAAAGCAAGGCACATGCCTCGAGCACATCCTCCTCGGATAGCTCGAGCTCGGCGGCAAGGTCGGCCACGGTCACACGACCATGACGATAGATAGCCGCGAGCACGCGATCGGCGCAGGAGACGTCGGTCGGATCCATACCGCAGATGGCAGCGTAGCCACCCAGCAGCAGCGGGGTCACGCCAAACTTGGTTCCAATGC
>URMR01000237.1 GCA_900548935.1 uncultured Collinsella sp. | reverse complement strand
GTCGCATGGAATTGAGAAGGGGGAGGCCTCGCGGCCTCCCCCTTTTTTGCGTTTACGGGCAACATTTCTTATGCAATTAAATCAATTTAATCATCCGCCGCTGAATATAGACGTTCACCGTTCTTTGGTCGGTTCTTTGTTCTCAATGGACTAATATTTGCTTTAGCGCGCTGCTGCGCTTTTCCTGTTTTACACGGGTCGTTTTATTGATTGTGACGGAAGGACTCACATGGCAGATGTTCATGAGCTGCTTGATACTTGGATTGCCAATGTCAAGGACGAGGAGCTCCTCGCTGAGCTTAACACGATGAAGGAGCAGGGTGATGAGGATGCCATCACCGACGCTTTCTTCCAGGATCTCGCCTTCGGTACTGCCGGCCTTCGCGGCACTATCGGTGCAGGCACAAACCGTATGAATATCTATACGGTCGGTCGTGCGACCCAGGGATTCGCTGACTACCTCAATGCGACCTTCGAGCATCCGACGGTCGCCATCGCTCGCGATAGCCGCAATAAGGGCGAGCTGTTCGTTAAGACGACGGCTGCCATTCTTGCAGCAAACGGCGTGACTGCCCTTGTGTATCCCAAAATTTCTCCTGTGCCGACGCTTTCCTGGGCCGTTCGTGATCTTAAGTGCTCCGGTGGCATTTGCATGACCGCTAGCCATAACCCGGCGCCGTATAACGGCTACAAGGCCTATGGCCCTGACGGCTGCCAGATCACCAGCGAGGCCGCCGATACAATTTCTAATGCTATCGCCGAGACCGATACGTTCACCGGCGTGAAGTCTATGGACTTTGATGAGGCTCTTGAGCAGGGTCTGGTCAAATGGATCGATGACTCGTGCCTCGAGCGTTATTACGACGCTGTTCTCGCCCGCGGCGTGACGAACCTTTCTGCCGAGCAGATCGCTGGCGCTCCGCTTAAGCTCGTCTACACTCCGCTCAACGGCACCGGCCTCATTCCCGTCACGACGGTGCTCGAGCGCGCTGGCATCACCGATGTCACGGTTGTTCCCGAGCAAAAGGAGCCTAACGGCGATTTTCCGACCTGCCCGTATCCTAACCCCGAGATCCGTCAGGCCATGCAGAAGGGCATCGATCTCTGCGAGCAGGTTCACCCTGATTTGCTGCTTGCAACCGATCCCGACGCCGACCGTGTTGGCGTTGCCGTTAAGAATGGTGATGACTATCTGCTGCTGACCGGCAATGAGATGGGCGTTCTGCTGCTCGACTATATCTGCAAGACCCGTGCTGCCCGCGGTGAGGACCTTACTAAGAAGGTTGCCGTTACTACTATCGTTTCTTCCGCCATGGTTGACGCTCTGGCCGACGAGTACGGCTTTGAGCTCCGCCGCTGCCTGACAGGCTTCAAGTACATCGGTGACATCATTACTTCTCTTTCCGATGCTGGCGAGGTCGATCGCTTTATCTTTGGTTTCGAGGAGAGCTACGGCTATCTGGCCGGCGATCACGTGCGCGACAAGGACGCCGTGAGCACTTCACTTCTGATTTGCCAGATGGCGCAGTATTACAAGCTTCAGGGTAAGAACCTTGCCGATGCGATGCACGAGCTGTACGAGAAGTATGGCTACTATCACAACAAGACGATTTCGCTGAGCTATCCGGGCGCTGAGGGTGCTGCCAAGATGGCCGGCATTATGGCTGGTCTGCGCGAGAACCCACCCGCGGAGCTCGCCGGTTCCAAGATTGAGGCCGTCGTGGATTACAACACCTGCGTGAACGGCCTGCCAAAGGCTAATGTCATCGAGTTCGATCTTGAGGGTGGCAACAAGGGTATCGTCCGTCCTTCTGGTACCGAGCCCAAGATCAAGCTGTATATCTTTGCCAAGGGCGCGGATGCCGCCGAGGCTGACGCGATGCTCGATGCAATTGATGAGTCCGGTCGCAAACTGCTGTCCTAGCTTATATAGGTCAAGCTCCATAGACTGGAGGAGGGGATCTCGGTTACGAGGTCCCCTCCTTTTTGGATTTAGAGGTGGATGATTCTTGGTTGTGTAGGAAATGTGTGTGCCCAGATTCCCGCCCCCGGGGCCCCTCCGGTCTGGCAATATATCTCCTTGCCGC
>URMR01000236.1 GCA_900548935.1 uncultured Collinsella sp. | reverse complement strand
TGAAGTTGAACGTCAGATTGTCCAAATGCGGCCCGCGCAGCGTCGAGCAGTTACGCGGTTCGTAGAACCGCGTAACTAACAAATGAGCATGGCGTCGCCAAAGCTGAAGAAGCGGTAACGTTCTTCGATAGCGGCAACGTAGGCATCCATGATCTGGTCGCGGGAGGCAAGCGCGCTCACGAGCATCATGAGCGTAGAGCGCGGCACGTGGAAGTTCGTAATCAGCGCGTCGACCACGTGATAGGTCGAGCCAGGCATGAGGTAGAGCTGCGTTGTCGCGTTCTCGCGCACCACGATGTCACCGCGGCCGAGCGTGTCGGCGCCGTCCTCGCGGCCTTCAAAATAGCGCGCCGTCACGGCCGGATCGGACACCGGCGCGTCCGCGTCAAACGCGCTCTCGAGCGAGCGCACCGCGGTGGTGCCGACGGCGATCACGCGATGTCCCTCGGCCTTCGCCTTATGCACGGCGTCGACGACCTCCTGCGATACGTGATAACGCTCGGTGTGCATGACGTGTTGCGTAGGGTCGTCCTCCTCCACCAGGCGGAAGGTATCGATGCCCACCTCGAGCTCGACGGCGGCAAACTTCGCACCCTTGGCCTCGATAGCGGCCATGAGCTCGGGGGTAAAGTGCAGACCCGCCGTAGGAGCGGCAGCCGAGTGCTCCTCCTTCATGGCGTAGACGGTCTGGTACTTCTCGGGATCGCCCTCGTAATCGGTAATGTAGGGCGGCAGCGGCACGTGGCCGGCAGCATGGATGGCCTCGTCGAGCGTGCGCGGCTCGCCGGCGGCATTGCAACCGGCCGGCTCAAAGCGCACCAGACGGCCACCGCGGCTATCGTTAACAAAGTCGACGACCTCGGCCGTCAGCACCACGGGCGCGCCCTCGGGCGCATGGGCGCCACCGGCGCGATACTCAATCTGAGCACCGGGCTTCAGACGCTTGCCCGGCTTAACCAGGCACTCCCAAACATGGCCCAGCGGATCCACGTCCTCGCGGCGCTTGAGCAGCAGCGTCTCGACCACGCCACCCGAGCCGGCTTTGCGACCGATCAGGCGGGCCGGCATCACGCGCGTCTTGTTGATGACGAGCACATCGCCCGGCTCGATATAGTCGATGATGTCACGGAAGATGCGGTGCTCGACGGTACCGCCGTGCTCCAGCGGCGTTCCCGCCTGGGAGCCCTTGCGATCCACCACCAGCAGGCGGCAGGAGTCGCGCGGCTCGGCAGGAGCCTGGGCAATCAGTTCCTCGGGAAGGTTGTAGTCAAAATCATCGGTACGCATAGACACGTCGGATACTCCTTATATAGCTAAAGTCCGTTCTACATCCTAGCAGGCTGACGTCCCAAATGAACTACTTTTTGGCGGCTTTGCGCTCGTCGCGGATGCGGGCGCGGTCCATGGCCGCCTCGACGGCCGAGAATCGGCAGCCGCAGTAATTCTGCCGATACATGCCCAGCTCGCGCGAACGGCGAGTCGCCTCGGGGTAATACGGGCGAAAATCGCGAATGACCGGGATGAGCCCATGTGCCGCTGCCAAGCGCTCAAGCACGTCATTGCAGGTATCGAACAGCTGATACGGCGAGACGGCGAGCGTCGTGCCCACAAACTCAAACCCACGCTCCTGGGCCACACGGCACGCCTCGGCCAGACGCAGGGCATAGCAAGCGCGACAGCGACGGGGCCGATCGGCGCCCAGCGGGGCCACACCGGCCTCCCAGCGCTCACGGTCCTCCCCCGCCTCGATGAGCTCGATGTCGCCATCGGCACACCACCGGCGCAGCTCGTCCAAACGCCGCTGCCATTCATCGCGAGGCTGAATATTGGGGTTGGTCCAGCAAATCGTGGGCTCAAACCCTTCCTCGCGCAGCAGGCGAACCGGCTCAAGCGAGCACGGCGCACAGCAAGCGTGCAACAACAACGGCTTCATCAACATCCCCGTCCCAGAAAAATCATCCCAAATAGACTACCTTGCGAAAAAGCGCACGCCAAAGGACGTATCCTCGCAGGCGACAATGCGGCGGTCGCGCAAAATGGTCCGCACGTAATACCAGTCGCCCACACAACCCGACAAATGCAAGCCGGCCGCCAGGTAGCACAGCAGCGGATAGCC
>URMR01000235.1 GCA_900548935.1 uncultured Collinsella sp. | reverse complement strand
AGCTGTGCGGTACGCAACCGCCCGATTCGTTTGCCAAGGACTATCACTACCTGGCAGACATCTACAACAGCGAGGGCAAGGAGTACCAACTCTTCCGCGAGCTCAAGGTGAGCCCGTATTCCACGAACGAGGCGATGGTCCGTCAGTGGAAGGGCAAGGACACCTGCTGGTGGGAGCGCACGGTGAGCCCCGACTCATCGGAGACCGAAGGCACGCTCTACATAAACCGTGTGGGCCACGACGGCGACGCCTTTACGTACGCAACGCCTGCGGACAAGCCAAACAAACGAACCTGCGTGATCCCCGGATTCTGTATCTAGAGAGCGGGCGTCTTGCCGTGACGGGACCCCTCCCCGGCAATTGTCTTGATCTGTAACAGTTAGAGGTCATATTTGCTGCTAGATGTTACAGAACGAGACATTGAGTTTCCTGCCAACTGTTTGTCTTGATCTGTAACAAATACTCGGTAAAACGGGGTCTAGTTGTTACAGATCGAGACGTTAGTTTTCGGCTGAAATGTTTGTCTAAATCTGTAACAGTTATGGTTCAAAAACCGGTCCAGACGTTACAGATTGAGATGTTTGGCAAAGACGGCCGCCGATTGAGCAGCCACCCTCATCTGTAATGAAAAGTCATACATTCCAACTATTACTAGACACCCCCAGGGGGTATGGGTGTATAGTATCGGCAGGTTAACAATTCCAACACCGAACCACGGAAAGGAGCAGCCATGGCTCAAGATAAGTTCGACGTGGGCGGTATGACATGCGCCGCCTGCCAGGCGCATGTGGACCGCGCCGTGAGCAAGCTCGACGGCGTCGAGAGCGTCGCGGTCAACCTGCTCGCCGGTTCCATGATGGTCGACTATGACCCCGCGCAGGTCTCCCCCGATGATATCTGCACCGCCGTCGACCGTGCCGGCTACTCGGCCTCGCCCGTCGATGCGGGCACCGGTGCCGCCGGCTCAAGCGGCAGCTCGCAGGCTAGGTCTGGCGTCACCCATATGGAGTCGCCGACCAAAAAGTTGGAGGCCGCCGCCTCTGCCATGCGCACCCGCCTCATCATCTCGATCGTATTCCTCATCCCACTGTTCTACATAGGCATGGGGCACATGCTCGGCTGGCCGCTGCCCGGCATCTTCACGGACCACATCCACAGCATGACGCTCGCCCTCACCGAGCTCGTCTTGCTCATCCCCATCGTCTATGTCAACGACGCGTACTTTATCAACGGGTTTAAATCGCTCGCGCACGGCGCACCCACCATGGACGCCCTTATTGCCGTGGGCGCCACCGCCTCCATCGCCTGGTCGCTCTACGCCATGTTCATCATGGCCGACCAGCTGGCCACAGGTCAGGTGCACGAGGCCATGATGACGAGCATGGACAACCTGTATTTTGAGAGCGCCGGCACGATCTTGTCGCTCGTCACCGTGGGCAAATACCTCGAGACGCGCAGCAAGTCCAAAACTGGCGGCGCCATCGAGGCACTGATCGATCTGGCGCCCAAGACCGCGACCGTCGTGGCAGAGGACGGCAGCGAGACCACCGTCGACGTCGACAGCATCCTTCCCGGTCAGGTCTTGCGCGTGCGCCCCGGCGAGTCCATCCCCGTCGATGGCGTGGTGCTCGAGGGCAGCTCGGCCGTGGACGAGAGCGCGCTCACCGGCGAGTCCATCCCCGTGGAAAAGACCGCCGGCTCCACCGTCAACGCCGCCACGGTCAACCGCACCGGATCGTTTACCTTCCGTGCCACACGCGTGGGCGCCGACACGTCGCTCGCCAAAATTATCCAGCTCGTCGAGGACGCCAACGCCACCAAGGCGCCTATCGCCCGCCTGGCCGACAAGGTCGCCGGTGTATTCGTGCCCGTGGTGTTTGCGATCTCGGCCGTGACCTTTGCGGTGTGGATAGCACTGACCGGCAGCATAAATGAGGCGCTCACCTCCGCCGTAGCCGTGCTGGTAATCAGCTGCCCGTGCGCGCTGGGCCTGGCCACGCCCGTCGCCATTATGGTCGGCACCGGCAAGGGCGCCGAGATGGGCATTCTGTTTAAGAGCGCCGAGGCGCTGGAGAACCTGCGCAGCGTGGGCACCGTGGTGCTCGATAAGACGGGCACGGTCACCCGCGG
>URMR01000234.1 GCA_900548935.1 uncultured Collinsella sp. | reverse complement strand
CGCCATTTTCTTGATGGGCCCGGGCCACGGTGGCCCTGCCGGCACCGCCCAGTCGCTGCTCGATGGCACCTACCGTGAGATTCGCCCCGACATCACCAATGATGAGGCCGGCCTACAGAAGTTCTTCCGCCAGTTCTCTTATCCCGGCGGCATCCCGAGCCACTTTGCGCCCGAGACGCCCGGCTCCATCCATGAGGGCGGCGAGCTCGGCTACACGCTCAGCCATGCCTACGGTGCCGTCATGGACAACCCGAGCCTGCTGGCCGTGGCCGTGGTGGGCGACGGCGAGTCCGAGACCGGTCCGCTCGCGACCTCTTGGCAGTCCAACAAGCTCGTGAACCCGGCAACCGACGGTATCGTCCTGCCGATCCTACACCTCAACGGCTACAAGATCGCCAACCCCACCATCCTTGCCCGCGTGTCCGACGAAGAGCTCACCAAGTTCTTTGAGGGCATGGGCTATAAGCCGCACTTCTTTGTCGCGGGCTTTGACGACGAGAGCCACGCAAGCATTCATGCGCGTTTTGCCGCCCTGTTCGAGCAGGTCTTCGATGAGATCTGCGACATCAAGGCCACCGCTATGGCCCAGGCCGCCGCGGGCGAGACCGTGGTCCGCCCGGCCTATCCCATGATCGTGTTCCGTACGCCCAAGGGCTGGACCTGCCCCAAGCACGTCGACGGCAAGAAGACCGAGGACTCCTGGCGTGCGCATCAGGTGCCGCTGGCGAGCGCCAAAGACACCCACGAGCACTTCCGTGTGCTGCGCGAGTGGCTGCGCTCCTACAAGCCCGAGGAACTCTTTACGCCCGAGGGCCAGGTGCGCCCCGAGGTGACGGCCTTTATGCCGACCGGCGAGCTGCGCATCGGCGCCAACCCCAATGCGAACGGCGGCAAGGTGCGCCGCGAGCTCGAGCTCCCCGATATTCACGCCCACGAGATCCCCGTCGCAAGTAAGGGACACGGCTGGGGCTCCACCGAGGCCGCCCGCGTCTTTGGCGAGTACACTGCCGACGTCCTTGCCAAGAACATGGACGATTTCCGCATCTTCGGCCCCGACGAGACCGCGTCCAACCGCCTGCAGGCTGCCTACAAGGTGACCAAGAAGCAGTGGGATGCCGGCTTCTACGAGGACGATGCCAACGACGAGCTGCTGGCCGGTTCCGGTAAGGTTGTCGAGCAGCTGTCCGAGCACCAGTGCGAGGGCTTCCTCGAGGCCTACGTGCTCACCGGTCGCTCGGGTGTGTGGAGCTCCTACGAGAGCTTTGTCCACGTGGTCGATTCTATGGTCAACCAGCACTGCAAGTGGCTCGAGGCCACCAAGCGCGAGATTCCGTGGCGTGCTCCCATTAGCGGCCTCAACATTTTGCTGTCGAGCCATGTCTGGCGCCAGGACCACAACGGCTTCTCGCACCAGGACCCCGGCTTTATCGACCTGCTGCTCAACAAAGCCAACGACACGCATATCGTGAATGCCTACTATCCGGCCGACGCCAACATGGCCCTTGCCGTTGCCGAGCGCGTCTACCAGTCCACCGACTGCGTCAACGCCATCTTCTGTGGCAAGCAGCCCGCCCCCACCTTCCAGACGGTCGACGAGGCCAAGTCCGAGCTCGCCGAGGGCGTAGCGACCTGGGAGTGGGCATCGACTGCCGACTCGCTTGCCGAGGCCGACGTCGTGGTCGCCACGTGCGGCGACGTGCCGACGCTCGAGGCTCTGGCTGCAACCGATATGCTGCGTGAGCTGGGCATTAAGGTGTGGTTCGTCAACGTGGTCGATCTGCTCAAGATTCAGAACGCCTGCGAGAACGACCAGGCCATCAGCGATGAGCGCTGGGCTGAGCTGTTCGGCTGCGGTGAGAAGCCCGTGCTCTTTGCATTCCACGCCTATGCCGGCACGATTCGCCGCCTGATCTGGAACCGCCCCGGCCACGATGCCTTCCGCGTCCACGGCTACGAGGAGAAGGGCTCCACGACCACGCCGTTCGACATGCTGCGCCTGAACAACATGGACCGCTGGGCGCTTGCCGCCGACGTGCTGCGCATGGTCGACGCCGATAAGTTTGTCGAGCAGATTGATGAGTGGGAGGCCTTCCGCACCGAGGCCTTTGAGTTCGCGTGCAACGAGGGCTTCGATCACCCGGCCTTTACC
>URMR01000233.1 GCA_900548935.1 uncultured Collinsella sp. | reverse complement strand
CGGGCAAGGGCATTATCGCCCGCGCGGCCAACGACCTGTGCCGCCACTACGCTGCGCACGAAGGCGTTCAGGCAAAGATTTTGCGCGTGCCCTTCCTGTATACTGCCTCTACCGTTCTGGAGGATCCGTTTTTTGCTCCGCTGTTCGACGCGTGCTTAACCGGATCGGTCGCTTTGCAGGGCTCGGAGGATGCGGCGTTTCCGCTGCTGTGTGCCGAGGAGCTCGCGGTGCTGGTGCACCGCATCTTTGACAGTTGGGATGCCTCCTTTGAGACGCTCGGCGTTGCCGATACCTTCCATCACACCTCAGGTGAGGTGGGCGAGGTCCTCAAGGCGGTGTTCCCCGACCTTGCCGTTACCTATGGCGATTCTGCCGGCTATGCCCTGCCCGTCAGCGACGTCGTTCGCGTGCGTTATGGCTGGTTTCAGCGCTACGACCTGCTGCGCGACCTCTCGACCATTCAGGCTCGCTGGGATGCTAGCCGCGCAAAGAAGGTTAACCCCTTGCGCGCCTCCATCGACCGCATCCAGATGCGCGCGCTGCCTATTAAATGCCTGGAGACGGGCGTTTCCTGGGTCCTGTTCGAGGTGCTGGAGCATCTGTTCTCCCAATCGGCCCAGCTCAACGTGCTTGATTATCGCCTGCTCTACGTGGTGCTGATCGGCACGCTGTATGGCTTGGACTTTGGCCTGGTTGCGGCGCTGCTGGCGTCGGTGGGTTTGGCCGCGAGCTACTTTACTCAGTACGGCTATACCTTCCAGGGCCTGTTCTACGAGCCGTCCAACTGGCTGCCGTTTATTGCGTACTTTGTGGTGGGTGCCGTGTGCGGCTATGTGCAGCTACGCAACAGCGAAGCCATTAGGGCGGAGCGCTATCAAAATGAGCTCGTTCGCAACCGCAATACGTTCCTTACGCAGCTCTACCACGACGCGATCGAGGACAAGCGCGCGTACAGGCGCCAGATCGTGGGTCGCCACGACAGCTTTGGCAAGATCTTTGCCGTGACGCAGGAGCTCGACGTGCTCAACCCACGCGACATCTATCGCAAGTGCTGCGAGCTTCTGGGCGAGATTCTCGAGAACGATTCGGTGGCGATCTACCATGTTTCGGGTGGGGCATTTGCACGTCTGGTGGCAGCAAATCCCGCGATTGCCGAAGATGCCGCACGCTCGCTCACGCTTGAGCAGCTTGCACCTCTTTTGGGCGACGGGGGTCGTTCGAACCTGTGGGTGAACCGCGAGCTGACGCCGGGGCTTCCCATGTTTGGATACACGATCGTGCGCGACGGGGCACCCGCCGTGTTGATCTTTATGCGTAGTGCGGCCGAAAACCAAATGACCCTCTATTATCAAAACCTGTTCCGCATCTTGTGCGGCCTGGTCGAAAGCGCGCTGGGCCGTGCCTTTGACTATGAGGCCGTGGCGCAGGATAAGCGCTGCGTTGACGGCACTTGCGTGCTCAAGCAGGCGGCCTTTGGCCAAGAGCTCGCGGCCGAACAGGCACTGGCAGACGGCAAGATGGGGAGTTTTTTGCTCCTGCGCGTGGTACCGGGCATGGAGCCTGTCGGCGAGCTGGTGGGCGCGATTGGCTCGGCTATCCGCGAGAGCGATGCCGCGGGCCTGGTCGACGGCGACGTGCTCTACCTGCTTATGCGCCAGGCAAAGGCGTGCGATCTGCCCATTATCCGCGAGCGCCTGAGCGCCAAGCAGATTGCGGTGGAGCCCGTCGACGGCGAAGACATCGTGACGCTGCTGCAGCACATCGCCGACACCGGTGATGGTGAGGGGGATTCCGCTTGATCTCGCTTGTCGTTGCTGCTGTCTTGCTGCTGATTCATTTGCTGCTTTGTCTGGTGTTGTGGACGCTTGTGAAGTTGAGTCTGCTGCCGGTGCGCGGGCACATGTTGGCCGTGATGGTGCTTGTGCCGTTGTGGGGCCCGCTGTTGGTGTTGCTGCTTTCGATGCGCAGCGCCGTGTTTGGCGCGGACCTTAAGGACGCCACGTTGGAGTTGCTGCGTATTAACGATGGGCTGCATCGCAGTATCTTGGTTCATGACCGTGAAGCCGATGCGGGCGTGATCCCGCTCGAGGAGGCGCTCATCGTCAACGACCCGGCAGACCGCCGCCGTCTAATGCTCTCCATGCTCACCGAGGACCCCGATGCGTACTTGGCGCAGCTGCAGGCCGCAAAGCTCAACGACGAT
>URMR01000232.1 GCA_900548935.1 uncultured Collinsella sp. | reverse complement strand
TCGTAGCCCTGGTAGTACAGGGCGCGGCCACACAAGAACAGCACGCACGCGGCAAGCGCCAGCACAAAGCCAAGCATGTTGAATACAAAGCCGGCATCGAACAGCACCGGCCCTTCGATGCCGCCGAGCGCCATGGCGCCAATCGCCAACGTCATGGCCCACGCGGCGCCGCCAATCACCACGCAGCGGCGCACGATCTCAAATCGATCGATCAGCAAAAAGCCGACAAGCAGCACCGCCAAGATTCCGACGATGTTGTCGATGCCAATCAGCAGTAGGCTCAGCAAAAAGAGCAGCACCGTCGCAAGTGCGCGGTTGTCGACGACCGCCCTTATGTATTCAAAGAGTCGATCGGGCACCTCGAATACCCGCCTATCGTCTTTTGTCATATCAAAATCCTCACAAGCGAAAAGCGTTATTCGATGATGTAGCCGACGCCCCAGACGTTTTTGATAAAGCGCGGCTTTTGTGCGTCGTCGCCGATCTTTTCGCGCAAGTGGCGAATGTGCACCATCACCGTATTGTTGGAGCCGGGCATAAAGTCCTCGTTCCATACCGCGCGGAACAGGTCCTCCACGGCCACCACGCTGCCGCGATGCTCGACCAGATACAGCAAGATGGAATACTCGATGGGCGTGAGGCGCACCGGTGCACCGTCCACCGTCACACAACGAGCATCGCGGTTGATCTCGAGGCCGTCGAGCTGGATGGTCGGCGACTCCACCGCCTGTGCGCGGCTACCGTAGCTAGTGTAACGACGGAGCTGAGCATGAACGCGCGCAATGAGCTCCAGAGGACGGAACGGCTTGACCACGTAATCGTCTGCACCCAACGAGAGGCCCTCGATCTTGTCATGTTGGGCATCGCGCGCCGTCAGCATAATAACGGGATAGGTATGGCTAGCGCGGATGGTACGCAGCAGCTCAAAGCCGTCGATATCGGGCAGCATGACGTCCAGCAGCGCCAGATCGAACTCCTGCTCCAAAATCGCCTTGGCAGCATCTGCTCCGCTATAGGCAATCTGAACATCAAAGCCCTCTTTTGTAAGGTAGATACCAACCAGGTCGGCGATGGCCTTCTCGTCATCGACTACCAAAATGCGCTCGTTCATGCGTGCTCCTCTCGCGCTCCATTATGCCCGAGGCAGCGCGCGCCACACACAACAAGCGTGGGCGATTAAGTCGACCTTAAGCACCTATGTATCCGTTCGGGCGCAGACATGGGCCGCGCACGCCCGCGTGCTGATTGTCCGCACCGGTAAACGATATACTTTGAACTCTAAAGAGACCATCCCGTCGAAAGCGAAATCTGTGAAGACTCTTAGTTCTCTTGTAAAGCGCTCCGCGCAACTGACCGCCGGCATTGCCTGCGCTGTCGCCCTTGCTGCCGGCGTGCCGTCTATCGCCAATGCCCAGGTGCTTACGACCGATATCGTTTGCGGTAAGACCGCCGACGCCCGCGGCATCACGGCTGATAATCTGCCCGATATCGATGCGACCAACGCCATCGTCATGAGCAAGAACGGTTCCGTCTATTACGCCCGCAGTGCCGACGAGCAGGTCAAGATCGCCTCAATTACCAAGGTCATGACCGCAATCTTGACCATCGAGAACTGCAAGATGGATGAGAAGGTCACGGTGAGCAACGCTGCCGCCACCGTGGGCAATTCGACCGCCGGCCTGCTCAAAGGCGACGAGCTCACAGTGGAACAGGCCCTGCGCGGCCTGATGATTCCCTCGGGCAATGACGCCGCCATCGTGCTTGCCGAGCATGTGGGCAAAAAGATCGACCCCAAGACCAAAGATGCCGAGGCCACGTTTGTCAAGGCCATGAACGAGCGCGCTAAAGAGCTCGGCTGCACGGGAACGCTTTTTGAGAATCCGCACGGTCTGGACTTTGATGAGTGGGCCGGCAACATGCACTCGACCGCGCACGATGCGGCCCTGATGATGCAGGAAGCAATGAAGAGCGATACATTCCGCGAGATCGTGGCGAGCGATGATTCCTGGATTGAGGTTACAGGCGCCGACGGCTCCGACCACTCACATTCCATGGATACGCACAACGAGCTGCTGGGGCAGGACGGCAATATCGGCGGCAAGACCGGCACTACCGATGATGCCGGCTACTGCTTTACGGCAGCCTACGACCGCGATGGCGACGAGACCTATACCGTCGTTTTGAACTCCAGCACCAACGACCAACGCTTTGCCGACACGGCCGCCC
>URMR01000231.1 GCA_900548935.1 uncultured Collinsella sp. | reverse complement strand
GCGACGACGAGCATGTACATTCTCGCCAAAACCGACGATAGCGGTCAGATGAGCTACAACGATCTCTCGGCGAGCCAGATGCTTTCCAACGATATCGCCACGCTGCTGGATAGCGATAGCGTTAAGAGCGGCGCCGCCAAGGAACTGGGCCTCACCGATCTGGATGACTACAAGGTGTCTGTTTCCTCCGAGACCACCACGCGTGTCATTACGCTTTCGGTTACCGGCACCGATGCCAAGGAGACGGCTGAGGTCGCAAAGGCCATAGCTAGCTCGGTGAGTACGGTCGCTCAGAACGTCGGCGCTGCCCAGAGCATCAACGTTATCGACGAGGCTAAGACCCCCGAAGCCCCCAGCGGCCCCAAGCGTATGCTGTACGTTGCTGTCGCGTTCCTCGCGGGCATCTTTATCGCAGTTGCCTATGTCGTTTTGGCAGACATGCTCAACACCCGCATCCGCGGTGCCGAAGAGGCAGAAGAGCTCCTGGGCATTCCCGTTGTTGGCCGAATTCCGGCTATGAAAGGTGGTAAATAGGCATGGCTAAGGCAAAGAACACCGATAAGCTCGTTGTACAGAATGCCGCCAAGACCCTTCTGGCCAACATCCGCTTTGCGAGCGTGGACGACCCCATTCGCACCATCACCGTTACGTCCTCGATTCCCAACGAGGGCAAGTCTACGGTTTCCATCAACCTTGCCCAGGCTATCGCCACCAGCGGCAAGAGCGTCCTGCTGGTCGAGGCTGATATGCGTCGCAGGTCCCTTGCCGATATGCTCGGCGTCCGCTCCCGCGGCGGACTCTATGCAGTCCTTTCCGAGCAGGTTTCTATTGACCAGGCGATTGTCGAGACGGGGCAGAAGAACTTCTACTTCCTCGATGCCGAGCCGCATATTCCCAATCCTGCCGACATCATCGTCTCTCACCGCTTTGCCAAGCTGGTAAAGGCACTGTCCGCCAAGTTCCAGTACGTTATCTTTGATGCTCCCCCGGTCGGCACCTTCATCGATGCTGCCGAGATCGCAAGTCTGACCGACGGTGCGCTTTTTGTCGTGCGTGAGGATTTCACCAAGCGCGAGGAGGCGCTCAACGCCATCGGTCAGCTTAAGAAGTCCGAGAAGGTCAAGCTCATCGGTACCGTTATGAACTACTGCGAGACCGAGACCAGCGAGTACTACTACTCCACCAAGGACGGTAAGAAGGTGAAGAAGGGCTCCGACGATCAGGGGACTTCCAAAAAGGGCATCTTCACCAACCGAGCAAACGTTTAGTTGATTAAGGCTGACCTATGCGTGACATTCATTGCCATATCTTGCCGGGTGTAGACGACGGCGCCGCCGATCTCGATGAGAGCTTGGCGATGCTCGAGGCTGCCAAGCGGGCCGGTGTAACCAGAATCGTTTGCACTCCTCACTGCCGTGATCCCTATTTTGATTACGACAAGATGTGGGATGCCTTTGAACTGCTGCGTGATAACGCTGACGGTTTTCCGCTCCAGATGGGCTTCGAGGTCAACCATCGAAAGCTCGTTGAACTTGGTATCGATGCCGCGGAGCACTTGCATTTCGATGGAACCAACGAGTTTCTGCTCGAGCTTTCGACGCATGCCGATGCGTATGCGTTTAGAGAGTACGAGAACACGATTTACGATTTGCAGTGCCGTGGCTACCAGGTGATCATCGCTCATCCTGAGCGCTATCGTGCGGTTCAAAAGGATGTAAGCGTGGCGGAGCGCCTGGTCGATATGGGCTGCAAGCTGCAGGCTTCGGCGGACTTTATTGCCGGCGGTCGCTTTGGTCGCGAAAAAAAGCCGGCACAGCGCCTGTTCGATCAGAACCTGTACAGCTTCATCGCGAGCGATGCCCATAACGTGGGTCATTACGACTGCCTGGCGAAGGCTCGCGCGAAGTTTAGCGTGCGCGGAGCTCATTTTCGCTAATATCTGTCCCTAACGTTCGCATTGAATGAAAGGGCAGCCATGGATATCCAACTTAAGACGGGATGCTTTGATGACGCGGCGTTGGTGCGCCGCGTCGTTTTTATGGACGAGCAGGGCTACGAGAATGAGTTCGACGCTATCGACGAGGAGCAGAACTGCATTCATGTGACGCTCTATGTAGACGGCGAGCTTGCCGGTTGCTCGCGCGTGTTTCCCGAGGAGCTTGAGCGCGTGGCTGACGCAGAGGCCCCGGTGTTGCCGGCATGCGACATGGACGAAGGCGTTGCGGCGGGGGAGACCTATA
>URMR01000230.1 GCA_900548935.1 uncultured Collinsella sp. | reverse complement strand
AACGCAAGGCCGAGCACCTTGTAGCCCACCTCGGTTGCAAATATGACTCCGACTGGAACGCCACATTCCATGCAGTTGAGCATTTTACGGTTGTAATTCTGGTCTCGAAAACCAACGGTACCCGGCGCTTGAACCGAGTACTTAATGACCCACGTACCATCCTCCAAATAAAGCGGAGGCACATCGGTGTAGAAGCTCTTTTTAGAGTTATGGACCGAAAGCACAAACGTCTTATTGGGATCTTGCTTCACCCGATCCTGGCCCGGCCAGAAGATCCCTGAATCCCGCGATCGGCGCATCGTTGATGCTCTCGGTTTGCCGCTGGCGCGCTCGTACCCCGCTACCCCACTCCCCTGTATACTGATGTAGCACGTGTTTCATCCGGGCTTGTTGGGCCGGATTGTTCATGGGAGGGTCTTATGGCTGCTTCGAATCCGCCTAAGGGGAGCGTTTCTTCTTCGTCCATCAAGCCGGTTACGCGCAAGGCCGTGCGTTGCCAGCGCGAGGTCGCTTGGCTTGTCACGCAGGCGGCGGGCAGGCTCGTGGCGACCACTCAGGACGTCAACGCGCCTACGCCGAGCTTTGTGCTGGCAGCGGCGCTGGATTTTGTGCGCCAATTGGAGCTTGCCGCACAGGATGCCAGCGGCCACCTCGACTACCAGAATGTTATGGCGCCCGACCTGCAAACGTTCTGCCACATGGCCAAGTTGCCCGCCGCGCCCAATGCGCTTTCGGACGCAGGCTACATGTTTACGCTTTCGGGCGCGGACCTTATCCGCGACATCTATACATACTGCAGCGAGCTCGCCGAGCGCCATGTCTTTGACGCGGCTGAAGTCAAACCGGGATATGTCATCAAGCTGGTTCTTAGGCTGTTCTTGATGGACGGGTTCGCGGCCATGCCGGCGTAAGCCGAGTCTTTAGCATCACCGTCAACTGGGCAACAACCGCTTAACCTTAGTGGGCGCCAATCGAGGGTCGATTATTGGGTCGCCTCGTCCGCTAACGCATTTATTCCACGCGCTCCAACAGTCGGTACTTGCGGTTGCGGCTCGTCGCCGACGCCGTAGGTTCAAGCTCGCCTTGAGCAATGAGCGCGTTGACGCGCGACCTAACCTGGGAAATTGTGAGCCCCGTGCGCTCTGCCAGCTCACGCGTCCCCAGCTCGCCGTAATGTTTGAGTGCCGTCACAATTAAGCCCCCGCCATGATCGACCGGCTCGATCTTTGAACGGTAAAGTACGACCTTGAACCGATCGAACCCCGGGCAGAACAGGGGCTCGGCCAGACCATGCGCGCGCATGGCATCGATCATCATCGGGATGCCCGAGCCATTGCCCTCAGCCGGCGAACCTGCGCCATCCGGCAGCGGGACAATCGACATGAGCTTCACAAGCGTCGCATTGCGACATCGGGAGTTGCCGTCAAACAGGTTCTCGCGAGTCTTTCCTCCGTATAGGCCGCCGGGGTTCGTCACCTCGATACGGTCATCAAAAACGCCGACGGCGATCGATTGCCCACAGAACCGATCTCCGTATTCTCGGTGGATTACGGCGTTGGCGATTGCCTCGCGCAGAACCTCCTCGGGAATCTCCAGCGAGTCGACACGCGAGACGCCTTGGATCGTCGAGGTTCGCCGCAAATTCTTGGCGATTGCCGCGACGGCATCCGAGATCATTTCGCCCAACGTTCCCTCGCAGATCGTACGGTCCATGAACCTCAACGACCCCGCCGCGCCCTTCTGCGTTCCGGCATGGACCGCCACATCGATAAAGAGCTTGGGATAAAACTGCTGAGGGTAGGTGCCCGCAGCCAGGAGCCCGGCCTTAGTCACATTACCCTGGGAGTCGAGGAAACTCAGGCGCTCCAGCTTTGTTTTCTTGTCCGTCGCGCCGCGCATAGCTCGGGGCGTCAGCGAGAAAGCACGCTCTATCGTGCGGTCAATCAGGGCCTCGTCGAGGTCGCCCACGCCCGCGCCCGGCACTGCATCGCGATCACTGGGGCTCGTTCGTTCATACGACGACAAGGACAGGACTTCGGTCGATGAAAGCGGCACATCTTTGTCATCGATGCGCTTGTAGCTGCCGCCCTGGGCGCCCCGCTCTATGACATAGCAGGGCTTGCTCGACGGATCGAGCTCCTCAATGGTAATGACGAGAACGATGGCGCCCTGAAGCTCCACTCGCTCGATCGTGTACTTGGGCGGATTGGCCAGCTTTCCTCGACCTCCCGCATCACCCAT
>URMR01000229.1 GCA_900548935.1 uncultured Collinsella sp. | reverse complement strand
GGCAGTTCGGCACCACCTTCGAAGGCGAGCTGAGCGTCCTTCTCGTCCATGGCCTTTTGCACCTGTGCGGCTACGATCACATCGAAGACGACGAGGCCGAGGTCATGGAGGCCCGCGAGGACGCCATCCTGCGCGATCTGGCGCTCGAGCGCGGCGAGGACCCCAAGCTAGTCCATGTCGGCCCCATCACCAACCACGCCCACGACTAGGAGCCGTCTATGATTCCCGGATCTAACAAGGACCATCCGTCCTTCTTAAAGTCGTTCTCCTATGCCATGGAGGGCTTCGTCACCGCCGTCAAGACCGAGCGCAACATTAAGGTCATGCTCGTGGCGGGCGTGTGCACCGTCATTGCCGGCTGCATCGTGGGGCTCGATATTGCCGAATGGGCCACGGTTATCATCTGCTGTGGCCTGGTGATTCACGGCGAGCTGTGCAACACCGCCATGGAGGCGATCGTCGACCTGGCGACCCAGGAGCTCCATCCTCTGGCAAAGCGTGCGAAAGATATCGCCGCCGCCTCCGTATACGTACTTTCCATCACCGCCGCGATTGTGGGATTGCTGGTATTTGCCCACGCACTCGACTTTATTTAGAAAGGGATTTCCATGTCCGACACTATGCAGCCTATCGATGAAACTCTGGATGACGAGTCCCTGGATGCGGTGGATACCGAAGCGGCCGAGGCATACGAGGAGATCGAGGAGTTCGACCCGTTTGAGGGCATGAGCGACGAGGAACTCGACGCCCTGTGCGACGAGGACGATAGCCTCGTGGGCTTTGGCGACGTTGAGCCCGGTTTCCGCAGCGGCTTCGTGGCGCTTGTCGGCCGCCCCAACGCCGGCAAGTCCACGCTGCTCAACGCCTGCTATGGCAAAAAG
Organism: uncultured Collinsella sp.; assembly: GCA_900548935.1. Lineage (GTDB taxonomy): Bacteria > Actinomycetota > Coriobacteriia > Coriobacteriales > Coriobacteriaceae > Collinsella. Next base: position 1,365 of record URMR01000229.1, on the reverse strand, counting down.
GTCGCCATCACCTCGCCGGTGGCCCAGACGACCCGTCGCCGCATGCGCGCCGTCGTCAACCGTCCCGGCTACCAGCTGGTCTTTGTCGATACCCCGGGTATTCACAAGCCCAAGGACGGTCTGGGATCCGAGCTCAACAAGAGCGCGTTGTTCGAACTGAACGATGTCGACGTCGTCGCGTTTTTGATTGATGCCACCAAGCCGATCGGCAGGGGAGACGCTTGGGTTGCCGAGCGCGTCAAATGCGCCCGTTCCAAGAAGGTCCTGGTGCTCACCAAGGCCGATGAGGCCGACCCCGCACAGGTCATGGAGCAGCTTAAGGCCGCCCACGAGCTCATGGAATATGACGACGAGATCGTGACGTCGTCGGTCAAGAACTTCAACGTCGATGCCTTCATCGAGACCGTTGCGCACTTTTTGCCCGAGGGTCCGCGTTGGTTCCCCGAGGATATGGGTACCGACGCTTCCGACGAGACGCTCGTTGCCGAGTTTGTGCGCGAGAAGGTCTTGCGCCGCACCCGTGATGAGATCCCGCACTCCGTTGGCGTGATCTGCGATGCGCTCGAGCAGACCAAGAAGGTGCTGCGCGTGCACGCCACCATTTACGTCGAGCGCGAGGGGCAGAAGGGCATCATCATCGGCAAGGGCGGCGAGATGATCAAGCATATCGGTATTGACGCCCGTCGCGATCTTGAGCGCATCTTTGGCACGCAGGTTTTTTTGGAGCTGGACGTGAAGGTCAAGGCCGGCTGGCGCGATGACGAGGCGCAGATCCGCCGCTTTGGCTACAATGCCGAAGATTAAGCCTCGGCGTCCATGGCAGGCTCTCGCACATATCGCACAAAGGTGCTCGTCCTCGACAAGACGAAGCTCAAGGAAACCGACCTGATCTTGACGATGCTTGACGAACGGGGACGGCAGGTGCGTGCCGTGGCTAAGGGGGCACGTAAGCCTGGCGGTCGCCTTGCGGCCCGCTGCGAGCTCTTCTGCACCGTTGATATGCTGTTGGCACATGGTCGCTCGCTCGACGTGGTTTCTCAGGCGGAGCTTATGGAGGCGCCGCTCGGCGCAGCACCCGATTACGAGACGACCTGCGCCGCAAGCGCGATCGCCGAGGTCGCGCGCGTCTGCTCGTTCGAGGACGCCGAGGACCCGTATACCTTTGCCATAACGCAGCGAGCGCTTGCCCTGGTGGGCAGCGGGCTCGACACAGCGCATATGGATCTGCTTGTGGCGGCATATGTCTTTAAGCTGCTGTCGCACGTTGGCTACCGACCCGATTTTTCGGCCTGCGTACTGTGTGGAGATCCCATGCTGTCGTACTTTTCGCCCCAGGCCGGCGGGCTCATGTGCGGCTCGTGCGCG
>URMR01000228.1 GCA_900548935.1 uncultured Collinsella sp. | reverse complement strand
CGCCGCCGAGGGTACCGATATGGATGAGCTCTGCAAGACGATCGAGTCCAAGGTACGCAGTATGAAGGGCATCTCGGAGGACGACGAGTATGAAAGCGTGTCGGCAAGCTCCATGAAGAGCGCTATCGACGCCCTCAACTCCTTTATGGGCGCCTTCTCGCTCATCACGGGCGCGGTTGCCGGCATTTCGCTCCTTGTGGGCGGAATCGGCATTATGAACATGATGCTCACCAACGTGACCGAGCGCATCCGCGAAATTGGCATTCGCCGCGCCCTGGGCGCAAGCCGACGCGATATCACGGCCCAGTTTTTGGCCGAATCCTCGGCGCTGTGCATCACCGGCGGCATTTTAGGTGTCGTGATTGGCTATCTGCTGGCCTGGGGTCTTACGTTCTTTGCCGCCAACTCGAGCATTATGAGCGAGTTTGGGGCCACTGGGACGATTACGCCGAGCTTCTCCATTACGACCGTGCTGATCGCGTTTGCCGTATCGGTCGGCATCGGCGTAATCTTTGGCTTCTACCCCGCCCGCCGCGCCGCAAAGCTCGATCCAGTCGAATGCCTGCGTTATCAGTAAGCCAACACAAGATAAGTTGCGGTGAAATAGAGACTGTTTATGCTGCTAAAAGGCCATATCTGACCCTATTCCACCGCAACTTAGAGCGCGTCCGGTATAACGCTTCACCCCAAATCAAATTGATTCGTTGAATAGACACATTACAAATCTTTAAACTTCGTTTAATCCACAAGTGGGTATTATCGCACACAAGGCACACGTGAAAGGATATACCCATGTCGCTTACACAGTCAGCTGAGCGTGCAGCGCTCAACAAGCTCATCGATTATCTCGACGACAACCCTCAAGAAAATATCGACAAAATCATGGACCTCGTGAACAAGCTGGTCCCCAATCGCGTATTTCCCGTACAGCGCGAGGCGTTTACCAACGTCATCAAGAGTCACGGCAATTGGTATGACCTAATCATGCGCATCTTCGACCTTAATCCCAAAATGCGCACCAAGTTGCTCAAGGCGCTTATAGTCGACGGCAACCTGCTCGCTTGGCCCCAACAGGAAAAGAACCGCGAAAAATACCAGTGCAATATTCCGTGGGCCATCCTGCTCGACCCCACAAGTGCCTGCAACCTGCATTGCACGGGCTGCTGGGCCGCCGAGTACGGCCACAAGCAGAATCTCTCGTTCGAAGACATCGACTCTATCGTTACGCAGGGCAAAGAGCTCGGTACGCATATCTACATCTATACCGGCGGCGAGCCGCTCGTCCGCAAGCACGACCTGATCAGAATTTGCGAAAAACATCAGGACTGCGTGTTTCTCTGCTTCACCAATTCCACGCTCATCGACGAGGCGTTCTGTGACGATATGATCCGCGTTGCAAACTTTGTCCCTGCCATCAGCGCCGAGGGCAACGAGCACACCACCAACGCCCGCCGTGGCGAGGGTACGTACGAAAAGATCGAACACGCCATGAAACTCCTGCGTGAGCGAAAACTGCCGTTTGGAATCTCGACGTGCTGGACCAGCGCCAACGCCGATACCGTCGCCACCGAGGAAAACATGGACTGGATGATTCGCGAGGGCGCGCTCTTCTGCTGGTATTTCTACTTTATGCCGGTTGGCCGCAATGCCACCAACGAGCTTATGCCCACGCCTGAGCAGCGCGAACACATGTATCATTTTATTCGCGAGATGCGCGAGAAAAAGCCGCTCTTTACCCTCGACTTCCAAAATGACGGTGAGTTCGTGGGCGGCTGCATCGCCGGCGGGCGACGCTACCTACATATCAACGCGGCGGGAGACGTGGAGCCGTGCGTTTTCATTCACTACTCCAATGCCAATATCCACGACGTAAGCCTGCTCGACGCACTTCGCTCTCCCCTCTTTATGAAGTATTACGAAGGCCAGCCTTTTAACGACAACTACCTCAAGCCTTGCCCTATGCTCGAGAATCCCGATGTACTGCCCAAAATGGTCGCCGAGGCAGGCGCCATGAGCACCGACCTGGTAGAGAAGGAATCTCCCGAACAACTGCGCGAGAAGACCAGTGCCGCCGCAAACGCTTGGTCATCCGTGGCAGAGCGCATTTGGAACGACCCCAAAGATCCGCTCTACACCAAGCGCCATGACGATATGACACAGGGCATGGCCGATAGCGATATGCACAAGTTTGAAAAGCAGGGCCGCAAGCTTAAATCAAACTGCTAATACCCCATCATCGATAGAATACAAAAGTGCGGGCGCCCCAAG
>URMR01000227.1 GCA_900548935.1 uncultured Collinsella sp. | reverse complement strand
CTGCGATCAGGAACATATCGACATGGTGGTACTCTCCAAGTCGACCATGCCCGACCGCACGTTGGCCATTAAGACCGGCGAGCATGCTAAGCTGCTGGCGACCATGAAAGAGTGCGCCCAGGCACTCGAGTCGCTGGGCTGTGCACACATTGCCATTCCCTGCAACACGTCACACTACTTCTATGACCAGATCCAGTCGTTTACGAAGGTGCCGATTATCCATATGCCGCGTGAGTCGGTGCGCTATGCTCTGGCCGGTGCGGTGATGGGGGAGTGCGAGTTCGACCCCAACCTGAGTATGGGCACCGACGGAACCGTGGGCGCGGGCGTCTACGGCCGCGAATGTAAGGCTGCGGGTGTTGAGGTCGTCTATCCCAGCGAGAAACGTCAGAACGATGTGATGTCGCTTATCTACGATGATGTGAAGGCCGGACGTGAGCCCGATATGGATAAGTTCGACCGCGTGATGTGGGAGTTCGCCCGTAGCGGCTGCGACCGCGTCATTCTGGCCTGCACCGAGCTCTCGGTGCTACAGAAGTACCGAGAGATGCCCGAGATCACCCTCGACGCCATGGATGTCCTGGTGCGCGAATCCATCATCCGCAGCGGCGCCCCCTACCGCCTCTAGCTTCCGACCTGCCAAAAAAGGACAGGTTTGTTTTGGTAGGTTTTATCTGGCGAAACAGTAAATGCCTCGGCTCGTTTGGTGCGAGCTGAGGCCTTTTGCGTTGGGCGGTTGCTGTCGGTGGTGAACTAGAACAGGAAGCCGATGGCGATGAGGGCGATGCTGACGATGAGCACGGCGATGTCCAGACCCTTGATGGGATAGCGCTTGTACGAGCTGGCGCGCGTACGCAGATAGAAGCCGCGCTGTTCTGCCGCCAAGGCTGTGGCATCGGTCTTGCCCACGCTCGAGATGAGCAGTGGCACGCACAGTGGCAGCATGAGCTTAAGCTTCTTGATGGGGTTCTTGGTGTCGTACTCGACGCCGCGTGCGGTCTGCGCCTCCATGATGGCGTTCATCTCCTGGCCAAACACCGGCACAAAGCGCAGTGCCGTGGTAAAGGTGAAGGCGTAGCGATACGGCACGTGCAGCACCTCCACGCAGGCGTTGGCAAGGTCGTTGAGCTTGGTCACCATGAGCATCAGGATGAGCGGAAGCGCCACGCCCAGCAGGCGCAGGCAGGCCTTGGAACCGGTGATGAGACCCGTGTCGGTAACGAAGCCCCACACCACGTTGCCATCGCGCACAAAAGTTAGCTGCAGCACCAGCATGATGAGTGCGAGTGGAATCAGCAGCTTGAGCAGCGCGAGCAGGCGGTCGACGACGCCGGCGTAGGCTCCCAGCGCGAGCGTGAGCGCCAGAAAGCCCAACAATGCCACATAGGTGTCGGACAAGAAGATGCCGATGATGATAGCGGCGGCGAGGCCCAGTTTGATGACGGGGTTCAGGCGGTGCAGCAGCGTGTCGCCCGGCATGTAGTCGATGACGTTAACCACGGCGGACCATCTCCTCGGTAATGCGAACGATATCGGTGACCTCGCTCACGTGTGTAAAGGCGGGCGAGACGGTGGATGCCAGACGGCGCGAGAGTTCGATGACCTGGGGCGGCTCAACGTAGGCTTGCTGCATGAGTTCGATGTTCGAGAACAGTTCGTGCGTGCGGCCGCGGTCGAGGATGCGACCGTTGGCCATCACCACGATGCGCTCGGCAAAGTCGGAAACGACTTCCATGTCGTGACAGACCATGATGACGGCGCAACCGCGCTCTGCCATGGTGCGCACCGTTTCCATCACGGTCATGCACTCGCGGTAGTCCAGGCCGCTCGTGGGTTCGTCGAGCACCACGATCTTGGGCTCGACCACTACAACGGATGCCAGCGCCACCATCTGGCGCTGGCCGCGCGAAAGCGAGAACGGTGCCTCGTCGGCGGGCAGACCAAAGCGGTCGATGACCAGCTGGGCGCGACGCAGGGCTTCGGCGCGGTCGATGCCGGCAAGTTCTAGACCAAAGGCGACCTCGTCGAGCACGGTGTCTTTGCAGATTTGGCGGTCGGGGTTCTGGAAAAGCGTTGCCACTTCGCGTGCGATGCGGCTCGTGGGAACCGATGCCGTGTCCAAGCCCGTAACGCGTACGCTGCCCGATGCGGGCTTGAGCAAACCCGTGAGCAGTTTGGTGAGCGTGGTTTTGCCGGCTCCGTTCTGGCCGACAATGCCCACGAGTTCGCCGGGGTAGAGCGTCAAGTTAAGGTCGTGGACGGCGGCAGCTCCATGGGGG
>URMR01000226.1 GCA_900548935.1 uncultured Collinsella sp. | reverse complement strand
ACCTTATCAACCGCTTTTACGACATCGCCGACGGCAAAATCCGCTACGATGGCATCAACATCAACAAGATTAAAAAGGGCGACCTCCGGCGCAGCCTGGGCATGGTGCTCCAGGACACCAACCTGTTCACCGGCACCGTGATGGATAACATCCGCTACGGCAACCTGGACGCCACCGACGAGGAGTGCATCGCGGCGGCCAAGCTCGCGGGCGCGGACGACTTTATCACCCGCCTGCCCGACGGCTACGACACCATGCTCACCGGCAACGGCGCGCAGCTGTCGCAGGGCCAACGTCAGCTGATTTCGATTGCACGCGCCGCCGTCGCCGATCCGCCGGCAATGATTCTGGACGAGGCCACATCGAGCATCGACACCCGCACCGAGGCTATCGTGCAGGCCGGCATGGACAAGCTCATGGAAGGCCGCACGACGTTTGTCATCGCGCATCGCCTGTCCACCGTGCGCAACTCCGACGCGATCATCTGCCTGGACCACGGCCGCATCATCGAGCGTGGCAACCACGACGAGCTGATCGCCAAGCGCGGGTATTACTACCAGCTCTATACCGGAGCGTTTGAGCTGGAGTAGTTCGGCTCGCCGAGATGGCCGATTTGCCGCTCATTCGTCGGGCATGACCCCAAGGTCAATGCCCGCCCCTTTCGGGGCAAATCGACTCATCTCAACGACCCAAACACAATGCACCGCAACGAATAAAGCCTCCGCAGCACGCATGAGCTGCGGAGGCTTTTCTATGATCTTCGTTACAAGCTTACCGTTCCTCGCGTTGCGGCCCGGCCGCCTCGGCTGTCTTTACGCGGTTCTTGTCGATGTACATGTTTTTGTCGGCCTGGGAAAAGAGCTCGCGCATCGTAGGCGGTTCATCAAAATCACTGGAAAGCGCGTAGCCCACCGCATAGCTGATAGGCATGTCGGGATGAGCCTCGGAATACTCGTTCACGTTCGCACGAACCCGAGCGAGACAGGACTCCACGGCAGCTCGATCGACATCCCACAGCACCGCGATAAACTCATCGCCGCCGTCGCGACCCACAAAGCACGTCTCCGACGCCACACTTCCCAGTTGTTGGGCAAAAGAGCGAATGTATTCATCGCCCTTCTCATGGCCGAAGTTGTTATTGACCATATGCAGATTGTTAAGATCAAAGACGCACAGCGCAACGGGCGCCTCCGTGGAGACAGGCTGCTCCTGCCCCAAGATCTCCTCGCACTTGTTCTTGTTGGGCAGCCCCGTGGCTTCGTCGAGATAGACTTTGCTCTGCAGTTCGCGATTGAGCGCGGCGGTGCGCACCGCGCGAACGAGTTCGACCGCAAAGGTCGCCACCAAGCCCACGATGTCGATGATCACCAAGCCCTCGAGACGATTGAGTGCCGTAGCCTTCTCCTGGGAATAGTCCTCCGCGAGTCGTGTGGCATCGTCACAAATGCCAAAGAACTCCTCGCTCATGGAGATGATGTCGGTGTTCTCGTAGCCGACTTCGCGCACACGGCTGATCTCGGCGCAAAGCTCATCATAATAATTTGCAAGCTCGGTCATCTTTGCCTGATACTCGTCGTCGTCGAGACGGACGAGGTTGAGATCGTCACTTCCGTAACGCAAACCGTTGATGTATGAATCCACGGCTTTGAGCAGGTCATCTTGAGGTTGGCCCGCGTCCTCGAGCTTAACGATTCGCTGCGTGGTACCGCGCACCAGACCGGCGTAGTTGACCACACGCGCCGTGCCCTGGATATCGGAGACGAGCAGCATAACATTGATGAAGAAGAAGATGAGAACTGCCGTGAGCACCATCATGAGCAGGCGCACCGCCTGGCCGGCCTTCTTGGCGACAGAAGTATTCACAAGTTCACTCCCCTAAATGACAAAAGAACAGGTAGCACGCAGTGTGCTGAAATTCATGGGTGGTTAACTCTACCATATGGGCCAGCAGCCTCAAACTGCAGCAGACGCTCGTCCAAATTGGCGTGACGCTTGCCTTGTTGTTCTTGACCTGGCCGCGCTATCGGACATGCTTCTGGTCTTGGATCACCATGGGAAAGCTCATCCCGTTTTGTGCGTCTAGAGTGGGATGCGGCTTCCCAAAGGTGCCGTTAGGGGAAATCACATCCCGGTTTACCTCCTTGAAATGGGATGCCGTTTCCCGGAGGGGGTCCAGCGGGAAACGGCATCCCATTTTGGGCCCGAAAAGTGGGATACGGTTTCCGGCCGGCATGAAAAAAGCCTCCGCAGCTCGTGTGGCTGCGGAGGCTTTATTCGTTGC
>URMR01000225.1 GCA_900548935.1 uncultured Collinsella sp. | reverse complement strand
TGGCCCTGGGCGCCCAGGCGCTCCGGTAAAGGACACCTCAACGGCGCGGCGTAGCCAAGCTCGCAAAACGCTCGGACAACGCCGTTACGCCCCGCAGGAGCCCTCAAACGCACAAGGCCGCCTAGGACCAAGCAAAACGTCCTAGGCGGCCTTTTTGGTACATATCAGCGACCGTAAGAGATACCGAAGCGCGACGCCTGTCGTCGCCCCGCAGCAGTCGATCATCACATCGGTAATCATGCCGGCGCGACCGGGCACAAAAAGCTGGATCGTCTCGTCGATGGAGGGAACGAGCAGCAAGAACACCGCCGTGGGCAGCAACACATCAAACGTGCGCCGGCCTTCGAGGTCAAAGGCGTGCGTCGCCAAGATGCCAAGCACCATGTACTCGGTAAAATGAGCGCACTTGCGCACGACGAAGTTAGTCACCCAATCGTATGGAAGCCCCAGGGCCTGCAAAAAGCCGCGAATGGATTCCATAATCATCAGGCTCAACGAACCAGACCCCGTACCGGGAACCAGCGAATTGCCCCAGATGACGAGCACCATGGCGCAAGCGGCAAGGGCCCATTTTCGATCGACCTTAACCATGCGGCAATTATGCCTCCGCGCGCAGCGGCGTAAAGCTGGCGGTACCGCCTTCGATAACGCTTAAATAGGCACGGCCCGTGCGCTTGACGGCCGCAGACTGCAGACGGTTAATCTCTTCCTCGAGAATCTGATTGACGCGCTCATGGCGACGGTTTTCCATAACGCCGGCAGCGATAGCCTCGGCACGCTCGATACCCTCGCGCGAGATACGCGCGGTATCCTCGGGAAGCACGGAACTGTGGCGACCGACATAGACGGGAGCAGCCGAGACAGGTGAGGCTGCAGGCGTGGGCACCGCCACGGGGGCGGGCTCGGCAACCTCGTCCATGATCGCCATGGCGGCGGCCCACATGTCCTCGTGGCCCGAATAATCGGCCATGGGGATATCTTCCTCAAGAGAGGCATCGGGGAGACTGTCGGTATCCACGCGATCCTGGACATCGATAGAAGCAGTGATGGCGGCGGGCTCGTCCAGATCGGCAAGATCCACACCCTTGGCATCGGAAATGATGGGCATGCTGGCGAGCTTGGCGTTGTACGGCGCCGCCTCCGCGGCCTGCATTTGGGCCGAAGCCCCCCAAAGTGAGCTTTCGGCGGCACGGCGAGCGGCGACGGTCTCCTCGTCGACAGCCAGGGACTCATCGACAAAGGGGTCGACAGCAGGAGCCGACTGAGCTGCGCTCTGCTGACCGGCCGAAGCGGCCGCCGCGGCAGAAGTGTACGCAGCCGACGACGCGCCGTTATAGGCGGCATTGTTGGCAGCGTTGGCCACAAGCGCCACGAAGGCCGCGGTGCTGCCCGCAGGGGCGGCGTGAGAGCCCGAGACGGCGCGTGCAGCAGCAGCGATGTCATCGCGATTGAAAGATCCAGTCTGTCCACCGTTGGTGAGCTCGTCGATTGCAACCTGGTAGACATCGCGCGAACGCGTTGGATCGCAGCTGACCGGAGAATCGTCATCGAGCATGCTGTCGATCATAGACCACGCATCGGCCTCATCCATGGCGTTGGCCGCGCGCGCGATGGTGGGAACGCCATCGTCGACGTGGCGGCGCTGGAACGCACCGGTCAGGCCGGAGAGAAATGCGGAAGAAGGCTGTGCGGCATTGGCCTGATCGGCCGGGACCGAAGGCTGAGGCGCCGCGCCCTGCTGCTGCGCGGGAATCGAGGCGGTCTTGAACTCGTTGTGGGTCCGGCCAAACTGAGCGGCGCCGCCCACGGCATCGGGCTCAAACAGGCGGCCATCGTGCTCGGCGCGATACTCGGAGATGCCCAGCGAGGCTGCGTAGATGCCCACGCCCGCCACCGCACCAACGGCAAAGGGAACAGCGCCCGCGACAACCGTCTCATTAACCGACGAGAACGGCAACGTCGCAGCATACATCACTACGGGGGCGGCAAGGCCGATCCCGCAGGAAAGTCCAGCAAGGACTGCTCGTTGTGTTGCATCAGAAGAAGCCATGAGCTCTCCCCATCTTCCAGCACCCAAATCGCATCATTTAGTTGGCTGCGCGAGAGAAGATGAAGCGGGACATGCGTCCCAAAGCAACGGTATATGGTTCGTTTCATCTGCGTTTTCCGTCGCGAAGCTTAAAAGTTATTATGCGAAACCGACTCTCCGATTGCAAGCGATGAGGCCGGATTGTTGCTCGAAAACTGCTGCTTGTCGGTCATATGGTCAAATACTGTTGCCGA
>URMR01000224.1 GCA_900548935.1 uncultured Collinsella sp. | reverse complement strand
TATCGGCGCATCCGCGATATCGAGAAAAGCTGGTAGCACCAACGCGCCGCATTCAACAGCCTTAACAGCAAAGCCACCGCAAGGGAACCTTTCCCCTGCGGCAGTTTTCATCTTCGTCTATGACCGGCAGCCAATCTCACAACAGTTAGCGTTGCGACTCCGGCACCACGTCCTCGTCATCGCGGCAAAGAACCACGCCCGCGCTTCCCAGCAGTGCGGCTGCGATCAGCGCGCCAACCACGATTGGAACGGCCCCGCATGACCCCTGCATGCCCGCAACGAGCGCAGCCGTAGGACCAAGGCAGCCAAGCACCAATGCGACGGCGGCAACGGCGATATCTCGAGCGTTCACAAGACCACTTCCTCCAAGAGAAAGACCTTAATTCTCAAGAACCAGTGTGCCCCGCGCCCATATGCGCGGCGTACTGCCACGGTAAGCGCTCTGTTAGCTCAAGCATGCACAAAAAACGGACGCCCTTACGTTGCCCAAAGGCTCGGTAAAGACGCCCGCCCGTCATGTCCTATTGGCTTATGGCAGATTACCAACCGGTATAGTAGTCGGTGGTTCCGGCTGCGCAGCCGGAGTCATAGACCTTGCACTCGCCCTTGGAACCGGTAAACGTGGAGCCTTGGGCCTTATCACCCGCGGCCACGACGTAGTAACCATCGGAATCGCGCCAAAAGCCCTCGGAATCCTGCGTCCATTCGCCCGTGCGGTGGTGATACAACACGTTGCTGCTGTAATAAGTCTCGCGGCGGCCATTATAGTTATTGACGCCGCTCGAGCGCGTCAGGCCCGAGCCGTTCGCGTAATACGCAGCAGACGCGTAAGACGAGTCGGAGCCGCCGTTGTAATACGAAGCCTGAACGGCCTCAGCGGCCTCGGCGGCTTCCGCCTCGGCGGCCGCAGCCTCGATCGCCTCGCGCTTAGCATCCTCGAGCGTCGCGCGCAGCTCATCGAGCTCGGTCGACTTGGCGTCGACCTCCCCCATCGTCAGCAGGCTACCCGCGCCGTCGATGCATTCTTGAAGCACGGCGCGCTCGTCATCGGTGGCATAGTCACCATACATGTTCATGATAATTTGAGCGCGAACTTCCAAAGAGTCGCGCTTGGCCCCCATGGAGGCGTTCCACTCCTGCATGGAGCCAAAACCGTCGCCGCGATAATCGACGGGCTGCATCAACGTGGTCTCGGAGGGCGCGGACCCAACCGCGTCGGACAGCGTCGCCGCGTGGGCCTCGGTTACGCCGGCGCCCACCAAAAGCGCCACGGCAAGCGTGGCAGAAAGGGCGGCGGCCTTCGGTTTTCGTGAATCAATCCTCATGTAGCCGGAAACCTCCGTAGTGCGTTTTTGCTGCGTTTGAGCTGTGTGATTCGATCGCGCTGCATAGTACCCCGAGCAAATCGCGACCTGCGGTTTTACTCAAAAGGCGCACGTCAATTGCGTAAAACTCACATCATCTCAACAGGAGTTTTCCACAACTCGAATGCATAAAGCGTGCCAAAAACCCTGTTTTTGCACCCTCTCTATGCAAAAAAGGCGCCTGTGCGACCATTGTTCGCACAGGCGCCTTGAGCAGGCATTTTATGCAGTTATACCTATCGAGTCGCAAGGGGTCCTTGCACAAGTCGCCCTACTCGTCCAGTGCGGCAAAGGCCTGCTTCAGGTCCCAAATGATGTCCTCGGCGTTCTCGGTACCGATGGAAAGACGGATCGTGGAGGGCGTGATGTTCTGCTCGGCGAGCTCCTCGGCAGAGAGCTGGGAGTGCGTGGTGGTAGCCGGGTGCACGACGAGCGACTTGACGTCGGCCACGTTGGCGAGCAGCGAGAAGACCTGCAGGTGGTCGATGAACTTCCAGGCAGCCTCCTGACCACCCTTGATCTCGAAGGTGAAGATCGAAGCGCCGCCGCGGGGGAAGTACTTCTGATAGAGCTCATGGTCGGGGTGCTCGGGCAGGCTCGGGTGGTTCACCTTGGCAACGTGGCTGTCGCCGGCAAGGAACTCAACGACCTTCTTGGTGTTCTCGACATGGCGGTCGACGCGCAGCGACAGGGTCTCGGTGCCCTGGAGCAGGATCCAGGCGTTAAACGGGCTGATGCAAGCGCCCTCGTCACGCAGCAGGATGGCGCGGACATAGGTCGCGAAGGCGGCGGGACCGGCAGCCTCGGCAAACGAGACGCCATGGTAGGAGGGGTTGGGCTCGGCGATCTGCGCATACTTGCCGCTCGCCTTCCAGTCAAAGTTGCCGCCATCGACAATCACACCGCCCAGCGAGGTACC
>URMR01000223.1 GCA_900548935.1 uncultured Collinsella sp. | reverse complement strand
TGCAGCAGGGGCTCTCAATGTTTTTATGTCCTGCTCATATCGTCTCTGCCGGCAGCTGGGGACAGCCCTTGGCAATCGACGCATGGGTGTTCCAACATACAGTTTTTCGATTCCGTATGTATATATGCGCGCTAATGGGTTATAAAATCTAAGTCTGAACATAGCAGGTCTGCAATGCGGCTCGGGCAACCGGGCCGTTTTTGCGGGCAGGGGTAGCGCGAAAGGACTGCACATGCGTCAATTTAAGACCGAGAGCAAAAAACTGCTCGACCTTATGATCAATTCCATCTACACCAATAAGGAAATCTTCCTGCGCGAGCTTATCTCCAACGCGAGCGATGCTGTCGACAAGCTCAACTTTAAGAGCTTGCAGGACCCGAGCGTCAAGCTCGACCAGGGCGACCTGGCTATTCGCGTCTCCTTTGATAAAGACGCCCGCACCATTACCATCTCAGATAACGGCATTGGCATGACCGCCGAGGAGCTCGAGCGCGATCTGGGCACCATCGCCCATTCCGGCTCTGAGGAGTTTAAGACCGAGAACGCCGAGCAGCAGGGTTCGGATGTCGACATCATCGGCCAGTTTGGCGTGGGCTTCTACTCGGCCTTTATGGTCGCCAGCCATGTGAAGGTCGTGAGCCGCGCCTACGGCGAGGATGTCGCCCATGTGTGGGAGTCGGACGGTCTCGAGGGCTACACCATCGAGGACGGTGAGCGTGCCGAGCACGGTACCGATGTCATCCTGACGCTGCGCGAGAACGAGAAGCTCGATGCCGACGGCGAGGCCGAGACCTACGATCGCTTCCTGACCGAGTGGGGTCTCAAGAGCCTGATTCAGCAGTACAGCAACTATGTGCGCTACCCGATTCAGATGATGGTGTCCAAGAGCCGCCAGAAACCCAAGCCCGAGGACGCCGGCGACGATTACAAGCCCGAGTACGAGGACTACCAGGAGCTCGAGACCGTCAATTCCATGACACCGATCTGGAAGAAGCGCAGCTCCGATGTCGAGCAGAAGGACTACGACGAGTTCTACAAGTCCACGTTCCACGACTTTGACGATCCTGCGCGCACCATCAGCTTCCATGCCGAGGGTACGCTCGAGTACGATGCACTGCTGTTTGTGCCGGGTCGCGCCCCGTTCGATCTGTACAGCAAGGACTACGAGAAGGGCCTGGCGCTCTATAGCTCCAACGTGCTGATTATGGAGAAGTGCGATGACCTGCTGCCCGACTACTACAACTTTGTCCGCGGCGTCGTGGATTCCGCCGACGTGTCGCTCAATATTTCGCGTGAGACGCTGCAGCAGAACCGTCAGCTCAAGGCCATTGCCAAGCGTGTCGAGAAAAAGATCACCGCCGACCTTGAGGACATGCGTGACAACGACCGCGAGGCCTACGAGAAGTTCTTTGAGAACTTTGGCCGCGGCCTTAAGTACGGTATCTACTCGAGCTACGGCATGAAGGCCGACGAGCTCGCCGACCTGCTGTTGTTCTGGTCTGCCAAGGAGCAGAGGATGATCACCCTTGCCGAGTATGCTAAGGGTATGCCCGAGGGCCAGAAGGCAATCTACTATGCCGCCGGCGATTCGCGCGAGCGTCTGGCCAAGATGCCCGTCGTGAAGGGCGTGCTCGACCGCGGCTACGATGTACTGCTGCTGACGCAGGACGTGGATGAGTTCACCTTCCAGGCCATGCGTGAGTACGTGGCTGCCGATATGCCCAAGATCTACGAGGACGATGCTGCCCGCGAGGCTGCCGAGAAGGCCGTGGCCGATGGTGCCGAGCCCGAGGTTGAGGATCGTCACCTGGAGCTCAAGAACGTCGCGACCGGCGATCTTGACCTGGCGACTGAGGATGAGAAGAAAGAGGCCGAGGACGCCACCAAGGAGAACGAGGACCTCTTTAGCGCTATGAAGGAAGCGCTTGGCGATAAGGTCGAGAAGGTTGCCGTCTCTGCGCGCCTGACCGATGCTCCCGCGTGCATCACCACCGAGGGTCCGCTTTCGCTCGAGATGGAGAAGGTGCTTCAGAAGGGTCCCGAGGGCATGCCCGACGGCATGCCCAAGAGTCAGCGCGTACTCGAGCTCAACGCCAAGCACCCGGTCTTCGCCAAGCTCGTCGCTGCCCAGAAGGCGGGCGACGCCGACAAGATTAAGCAGTACTCCGGCCTGCTCTACGACCAGGCCCTGCTCGTCGAGGGCATCCTCCCCGAGGACCCCGTAGCCTTCGCCGCGGCTGTTTGTAACTTGATGTAGTTAGCAAGTTACGCGGTTCTGCGAACCGCGTAACGGCTCGACGCTGCAAACGCCCCTAAGCGGCAATCTGACGTTCAA
>URMR01000222.1 GCA_900548935.1 uncultured Collinsella sp. | reverse complement strand
GCCGCATTCCCGCAAACACCGTCGCCGCGATTGGAAAACGCCTGGGAGAGATCCTCCTGAGTGCCCAAATGCTCGATGTACCTTTTGTGCACCGTGATATCTCCTTGCGCAACATCATTATTCGCACGACGCGCCGGCCCCTTGCCCAGCAGATTGCACACTGCAGTTTTGACCTTTGCCTGGTCGATCTGGGCAGCTCGAGCATCAAGCGCTCGGACCCCTCTTTTACCATGTCGACTGGCATCTGGCGCAACGGCACCCCTGAGTTCGCCCCGCCCGAGATGCTCTCCAACGACATCCCCGAGCTGGCGCCGCTTCGCACGTCGCCCAGCATCGATACATATGAGCTCTGCAGCGTGCTCTACACGCTCTATGCCGGTCACACGCCATATCGCCTAAACGAGCATATGGACCAGTCGCCCTACCTGTACAAGATCGAGCACGAGCCCGAGCCGCTCGAGGCGCGCTTTCCCGGCGACCAAAAGCTCGTCGATGTCATTATGAGCGGCATCCATAACGAGCAGTCCCAGCGCGCGCCGCTCTCTACGGTCACGGGAAAGCTCGATGCCTGGATCAAGGACATCGATTTTGAGCCGCGCACGCCGCTGCCCGCTCCTGTCGATTTTAGCCAACAACCGAAGCCTTCCGGCTCCGACAAGGCTCAGACGCGCCACCCGCTCATCTCGCGTCGCGCTGCGCTCGCGCTCGGCGGCGTCTGCGTTGCCGGCATCGCAGCTTCTGCCCTTGCCACGGGGTGCTGGGGGCTCATCGACCTGTCGCATGGCATCAAGCCGTCACTCGACGATTACACCTGGGAAGAACTCGCCCTGATCTCCCGCAAAATCCAAGAGACATCTTCCAACAAAAAGGCGCTCGAGATTGCCGAAACCTACCACCTGGTAAACAGCAAGCAGTCGCTCGAAAACGAGAACACCAAGACCGTCAGGCTTTCCGACGGGATCACCAAGGCACAAGTCCAGATCGCGGGCTTTAAGGCAGACACGCTCACCGATGACGGCCTCCCCGCGGGCATCACCTTTATGTTCCGTACCCCCATCGCCATGCGCGCCGTAAATGACAGCGCCGCTACGGGCGGTTGGGAGCAATCGTCGCTTCGCGAATGGTTGGCGGACAAGGGCATGGCTACGCTGCCCGACGATCTCCGTAATCAGATCCGCCCGGTGCGAAAGCTTACCAACAACACCGGCGCCACTAAAGACGTCTCCAGCATCACCGCCACCGACGACATGCTCTGGCTGCCGTCCATGAGCGAGCTGTGCGGCTACCAAGCGCCCGAAACGTTCACAGAAGGCTGCGAGTACCTTTCTGACCTCTACAACGGAGAAGGCGAGCAGTACCAGCTCTATCGCGAGCAGAGTGTGAGCGGTCTGACCACCAATGATGCCATGATCCGCACCGTCGCCGGCCAAAAGATCTGCTACTGGGAGCGCACCCCCAGCGCCGACTGCAGCGAAGGCGCTGACTCGACGTACTTTAACCGCGTTGGGAAAGACGGCGACGTGTTTAGCTGGGCAACGCCCGGAAATAAACCGGACCAAATGACCTATGTCCTGCCCGGCTTTTGCATCTAACACCTTCCCCGGATACCAGAAAGGAGCCTTGCATCATGCGTGCGGAAACACCTTCCGAGGTGCTCTTTGATTTCCTTAAGTGCGACCTGCAGATCAATAATCGCGAAGCGGCGCGCATCTTGATTTCGGACAAGCCGATGGGCTCCAAACCGGCCCCAAGGTTTCGCATTACCGAAAAGACGTTCCTATCGCGACGCGTGGTGCACGTCGTTCCGGGCACCGACAAGATCGACCCCGAGATGTTTGCCGATTTTTCGCAGAGCGTCCAGAACTTGGCTGCCGCTGTAAAAATCGGCAGCGGCAGCGGTCCAGCGGCCGCCAACGCTCGCCAGCAAGCCATTACGGCGCATGCCCTCGAGCGCATGGCAACGTCGCTCGAACACTGGGAGCTCGATGGTTCCATCCTGCGCAATATCTTTGACCGCATCGCCGTCATGCCGGGCCTCAAGCAAAGCGACCGGCGCCTTTTGGAGCTCCTTGCGCTAACGGTCTGTGGATGCCTGGCCAATCCCAATGCCGCCGCCTCCGAGGTCAAAGACTTTGCCATAACGCAGCTAGCCCAGACCTTTGGCACGCTCGAGACCACCGAGGTCGTCCAGGCGCAGGATACCAACCACAAGGTCAACGAACCTCCTGCAAAACTGGGGCTGCTCAGGCTTGCAAAAGACGGCTCGGCCTTACCGCCAATCTATCCCTTGAGCCTCGATCCCGAGGGTACGGTTCTAGGCTCATTCGCACACGACCGAAACG
>URMR01000221.1 GCA_900548935.1 uncultured Collinsella sp. | reverse complement strand
ATGCGGAGCCTCTTTGCATGTCCGAGGACGTTCCGGAGAGAAGCCCCGTCACGCCCCCGGATTCCCGGTGGGAGTTCTAGACCTTGTCGGCCTTAGTACATACCGCCGCCCTGCTGACCAGCGGTGGCAGCAGCGATAGCATCCTCAAGCTGAGTGTTCTTGGGCACATCGGAGACGGTGGCCTCGGTGATGAGGATCAGGCTGGCGACAGAAGCAGCGTTCTGCAGGGTGACGCGGCTGACCTTGACGGGGTCGAGGACGCCCATCTCGATCATGTCGCCCCACTCACCGTTGGCAGAGTTGAGACCCTGGCCAGCAGGCAGCTCGGCAACCTTGTCGACCACGACAGCGCCCTCAAAGCCAGCGTTCTTGGCAATGGTGGCGACCGGAGCGGTCAGAGCCTTCTTGACGATGTCGACGCCGATCTTCTCCTCGGGGTCGTCGATCTCGACAGCGTCGAGCGCAGGAGCAGCGTCCATGAAGGCGACGCCGCCACCAGCGACAATGCCCTCCTCGACAGCAGCGCGGGTAGCCTGCAGGGCGTCCTCGACGCGATGCTTGATCTCCTTGAGCTCGGACTCGGTAGCAGCGCCGACCTTGATGACGGCAACGCCACCGGAGAGCTTGGCCAGGCGCTCCTGGAGCTTCTCGCGGTCGAAGTCAGAGGTGGTGTTCTCCATCTCGCCCTTGATCTGAGCGATACGGGCGTCGATGGCCTCCTTGGAGCCAGCGCCGCCGACGACGACGGTGTTGTCCTTGGAGATGGTGACGGACTTAGCGGTACCGAGCATATCGGCAGTGATGTCAGCGACCTTCACGCCCAGCTCGTCCAGAGCAGCCTGACCACCGGTGAGGACGGCGATGTCCTCGAGGATGCGCTTGCGGCGATCGCCGTAGCCCGGAGCCTTGACGGCGCAGACGTTGAGGGCGCCGCGGATCTTGTTGAGGACGAGGGTGGGCAGAGCCTCGCCGTCGATGTCCTCAGCGATGATGAGCAGGCCACGGCCAGCGCGCTGGACAGCCTCGAGAACAGGCATGATGTCCTGGACGCTGGAGATCTTCTGGTCGGTGATGAGGATATACGGATCCTTCATCACGGCCTCCATGCGGTCGTTGTCCGTGACGAAGTAAGCGGAGACATAGCCCTTGTCGAACTGCATACCCTCGACGGTGTCGATGGTGATGTCGAACGTCTGGGAATCCTCGACGGTGATGACGCCGTCCTTGCCCACGACCTCCATGGCCTCGGCGATCTTCTCGCCGACCTCGGGGTCACCGGCAGAGATGGTACCGACGGAAGCAATCTGCTCCTTGGTCTCGACCGGCTTGGCCTGCTTCTTCATCTCAGCGACGGCGGCGTTGACGGCCTTGTCGATGCCGCGACGGATGGCCAGCGGGTTGGCGCCAGCGGCGACGTTGCGCAAGCCGTCGTTGACGATGGCCTGGGCGAGCAGGGTTGCGGTGGTGGTGCCGTCACCCACGGTGTCGTTGGTCTTGGTGGCGACCTCCTTCACCAGCTGGGCGCCCATGTTCTCGATGTTGTCCTCGAGCTCGATCTCCTTAGCGACGGAAACGCCGTCGTTGGTGATGGTCGGGGCACCGAACGTGCGCTGCAGCGCAACGTAGCGGCCCTTGGGGCCCATAGTGACGGTAACGGCGTCGGCCAGGGTGTTGACGCCCTTGGCGAGCTTAGCGCGGGCATCGGTGTTGAACGTAATGTTCTTTGCCATAGTGGGTAATCCTCCAAAAGAAATGTGACTCGCGTCGCCGCTTCCGAGTCCTATGCGGCGGGCGCGCTCAAAGACGAATCAGAGATTCTGACGAGACTAGGCCTCGACGACAGCGTAGATGTCGTCGGCGCGCATCAGCAGATACTTCTCGCCGTCGACCTTGACCTCGTTGCCACCGAACTTACCGTAGATGACAACGTCGCCAACCTTGACGTCCATGGGGATGCGCTCACCCTTGTCGTTGACCTTGCCGGCGCCCACGGCAACGATGGTGCCGCGCTGCGGCTTCTCCTGAGCGTTGCTGGCGATGTACAGACCAGAGGCGGTCTTCTGCTCGGCCTCGTCGGGCTTGACCAGGACGCGATCTGCAAGCGGCTTCAAAGACGACATGCTTGTCTCCTCCTTTTTGGGCCGCGCGGTTATACCACGCGAATTAACCCTTTTTGTTTGCGTACGCGTTGAATGGTACCCACGAATGGCGGGTTATACAACACAGAGTCAAAAAATCTTATTTTTTGGCACTTAGATTTTCTGAATGCCGGGGGATAACTTAGCAGTGGCTCCCGGGGCGGACCGGAGGGCATGAAGTTTGCTGCTCTACAGTCCTGCGCAAGACGGAAAGCACATTAAGTGCTTTCCT
>URMR01000220.1 GCA_900548935.1 uncultured Collinsella sp. | reverse complement strand
CCAGGCATCGAAGGTCCCGCCGTTTTCAACATCGCCGATATGCTGCGACACAAAACAGGTTGCCTCGCCGTTCGTCCCTTCACGCGTGAGCGCAATCGTGGCCTTTTGTTGTGGCCCGCAAGCGAGCACACAGGACGGAGCGCCCTCGAGCGCCGGCAACGGCAGCGGCTGGGGTGCATATCCGCGAGCGCGGCGAACGGGCATAACGATACCGTCGACCACGCGTACCACGGAGTCGTCGTAGCGCGAGAGGATCGCGCGGTCGTTACCGAGCAACGCGTCGGCGATGCCGGC
This sequence comes from uncultured Collinsella sp., assembly GCA_900548935.1. Classification (GTDB taxonomy): domain Bacteria; phylum Actinomycetota; class Coriobacteriia; order Coriobacteriales; family Coriobacteriaceae; genus Collinsella. The sequence continues at coordinate 2,104 of URMR01000220.1, read as the reverse complement.
GGCAACGAGATGCTCCCATGCAAGGGCGTCGTCGGTCTCGATGGGCTCTTCGCTCAGGTTTCCGCTGGTCATGACAAGCGCGTGAATGCCGTGCGCCGCGGCTGCGGCGAGCAGTAAATGTTGAAGCGGGGTGTAGGGGAGCATGACGCCAAGCTCGGGCAAGTCGTGCGCGACGGACGGCGCGAGTTCAGGGTCGTCGGGGGAGCCGTGGGCGTCGTTGCCGGTTGCGCGGCGACGCAACAACACGATGGGGCGAACGCTGCCGGCAAGCAGGCCACGCTCAACGCCATCGATGTGACACAGGTGCTCGGCGTCGGCAAGGCTTCGCACCATAACGGCAAGCGGCTTGTTGCTGCGACGCTTGCGATGGCGCAGCTCGTGCACCGCTTGTTCGTTGGTGGCGTCGCAGGCCAGGTGGAATCCGCCCAGGCCCTTGATGGCGACGATGCCGCCGCCTGCCAGCAGCTCGACGCAGCGTTCGATGATGGCATCGCTGGCCTCGCGCGTGGAGCCGACGGCTGGTGTTGCGTCGACACCCGCTGGCACAACGTCGCGATCCGCCTTGCGCCACGTAATATGCGGTCCGCAATCAAAGCAGGCATCGGGCTGCGCGTGAAACCGCCGATCGAGCGGGTCGGCGTACTCTGCGGCGCAGGTGGGGCACATGGGAAAGCAATCCATCGAGGTAGCCGCTCGGTCATAGGGCAGCGAGCGAATGATGGTAAAGCGCGGTCCGCAATTGGTGCAGTTGATAAAGGGATAGTGAAAGCGTCGGTCGGCGGGGTCGAACAGCTCGCCCTCATCTTCACTCAGCATGCTGGGCACGCCCCCCACCGCCGCGGCGGCCTGCGACGCCACAATGCGAAAGCCCTGCTCGTTAGCGGCGTCCCAGTCGCCGGGTGCTAGGTCCACAACCTCGACATGCTCCACGCGAGACGCCGCGGGTGCATGCTCGGAAAGCGCGGCGACAAATTCGTCGAGTGCTTCGCCAGGAGCGTGCGCCTCGATATGCACGCCATCGCCCGCGTTAAGCACCCAACCGCAAATGCCGTGCGCCATGGCCTCGCGATACACAAACGGTCGCATGCCGACGCCCTGCACAATGCCCGTTACATGGATATGCACATGTCGCATGCGGCCCTCCTTCGTTGAAATGTGTGCTGTTACAGCCCCAGGCTTTGCTTGGTGGCGGCGCAGGTGAGCTCGCCGTGTTTAACGCCGCGCAGCCCCAGCAGACGATCGGCCAGCTCGTAGACACGTTCGCCGCGACCCTTAAGCGCCAGAATCTCCAAGCAGTTGTGATGGTCCAGATGCACATGCATGGTCGATACGATCTCGTCAGTGTAGTCGTGCTGCACCTCGTCCAGGCGGCGCGTCAGATCGCCGGTGTGATGGTCGTAGATCATGGTGAGCGACCCGATAACGTGCTCATCGGGCGTGCGCATCTGCTCTTTGGCGATCGAGGCGCGAATCAAATCGCGCACGGCCTCGGAGCGGTTGGCCACGTCGCCGCGGCGCGCGATCTGCTCGTCAAAACGGCGCAGCAGGTCGTCGGGTGCGGTAACCGAAAAACGGACCAGCTCGGAGCCGGAGCCACTACAGTGGCAGCCCGCGTCACCGTCCGCCCCGTGCGGATGCTCGTGCTCGTACTCGCAGCAGTGCTCGTGTTCGGCCACCTTACACCAGCTTCACGGAGCCGACGGAGTTGTGGTCGGCCTCGATGGCTTCCTCGTAGCCCTCGAGCGCGTCATGCGCCTCGTGGAGCGCGGCCATGGCGGCCTCGAGCTTGGCGCCGATGCGCTCCATGTCAAAATTCTCGGTCGCATGCAGCAGCTGATGGCTCCACTCGTGAGCGAGCTCGATGGTGTCGTCGACCTGCTTGACGCTCATGGCAAGCTGGCTCATGTTCATTCCAACATCATGCATGGGAAATCTCCTTTTGTATGGGGCAGTTCAGTGGTTCAGATTTTACTACGCCCGCTCTGCGCGCAGCTGCATAAGAAAACGGGTACGAGTCTGTGCGACCCGCACCCGTTCACTGGGGGCTGTTTGTGACTACCATACTATCCGTGGTTGCACTCGGTGCATCCAGAAGTCCGGCGAG
>URMR01000219.1 GCA_900548935.1 uncultured Collinsella sp. | reverse complement strand
GCCCCTGGTCAAGCGCTTGGCAATTAAGCTCGATGCCGTCGACTATCCTTCTAAGCGCCGCATCAACACCAAGCCCATCCCGCGTTTGGGCGGAACGGCGGTGTTTTTGGGCCTGGTCGTTGCCTGCATTGTGCAAATCCTAGGCACCTGGTACCTAGGCTGGCCACCCGTCCTGGTGCCGCACCCGCGCCTTCACATTAGCTATCCCATGCTGGCGCTCTCCTTTACCGTCATCTTTGCGACCGGCGCTATCGACGACGTCTTCCAGCTCACGCCCAAGCAAAAGCTGGCCGGACAGGTCCTCGCCGCGCTTATCGCCTGCATGGGCGGCCTAAAAATCGGCGTCATCGTCAACCCGTTTGCTCCCGGCGAGATCATGCTCGGATGGCTCGCCTACCCCATCACCGTAATCTATCTGGTGGCATTCACCAACATCATTAACCTCATCGACGGCCTCGACGGCTTGGCCACGGGCATCTGCGGCATCGCCTCGTTCACCATGTTTTCGATGGCCGTTCTCTCGGGCCGCATCGACGCCGCCGCGCTCTCCATTGCGCTCTTTGGCGCCTGTCTGGCCTTTTTGCGCTACAACTTCAACCCCGCAAGCATCTTCTTGGGCGACTCGGGGTCGCTGCTTCTGGGCTTTGCGCTGGGCTCCATCTCGCTGCTCAACGTGAGCCGCACCGCCGCACTCACCTCGCTTATCATCCCGCTCATCGTTGCCGGCGTGCCTATCATCGACACGTTTAGCGCCATCGTGCGCCGCAAGCGCGCCCACATTAGCATCGGGCAGGCCGACAAGGGCCACATCCACCACCGCCTGATCCAAGAAGGCTACAACCAAAAACAGGCTGTGCTGCTCATCTATGCCTGGTGCATCATGCTTTCGGCCGGCGCCGCCGCCATCAATCAGGTCGAGGTGCCCATGCGCGTGCTCATCTTTACCGTGCTTGCCATTGGCTCGGCGGCCTTTGCCAAGCACCTGCACCTGTTTGAACCCGTGCTGCGCCACCATTACAACAAGCGCACGCACGAGGACGAACTGGTCACCCCCGACGACCCCGCCTTTAAGCAGGAGGAGCAGGCAGCCGAGGAGCGCAAAGAAGAGCGCCACCACAAGCTCTAGGGCAAGCTGCCGAGGATGTGCCAAGGCACCGTTAGCCAAGCACGGCCGCGCCGCACCCATCGCACATGCCGCACCACGCGCGTCCCTCTCCCGCCCCTCGCCTACTTACGCACCACCCCTCCAATAAACGCGTTATCATCTTGACCCATGAACATACGTTAGGAGCAATCATGCCAAACGAGAACAGCTACGAAGTCGCGCTGCAAAAGAGCAACGCCATTCGCGAGGGCCTGACCAAGACGCCCGAGAAGTTCACCATGCTCACCGGCGACCGCCCCACCGGCCGTCTGCACCTGGGCCACTACTTCGGCACCCTCAAGGGCCGTGTTGAGCTGCAGAACATGGGCGCCAAGACCAACGTGCTCATCGCCGACTACCAGGTCATCACTGACCGCGACACGACCGAGCACATCCAGGACAACGTGTACAACATGGTCATGGACTACCTTGCCTGCGGCATCGACCCCGACAAGACCATGATCTACGCGCACTCCGCCGTACCCGCCGCCAACCAGCTCATGCTGCCGTTCCTGTCGCTGGTGTCCGAGGCCGAGCTGGCGCGCAACCCCACCGTCAAGGCCGAGATGGAGGCCTCGGGCCACGAGCTCACCGGCCTTCTGCTCACCTACCCGGTACATCAAGCCTGCGACATCCTGTTCTGCAAGGGCAACGTGGTACCCGTCGGTCGCGACCAGCTGCCGCACATCGAGCTCACCCGCACCATCGCACGCCGCTTTAACAACCGCTACGGCAAGGTATTTCCCGAGGTCGAAGCGCTGCTGTCCGAGACCCCGCTGCTGCCCGGCCTTGACGGTCGCAAGATGAGCAAGAGCTACGGCAACGCCATCAACATCTCGATGACCGCTGAGGAGACGGCCAAGCGCATCAAGAAAAGCCAGACCGACTCTGAGCGCATGATCACGTTCGATCCCGAGAACCGCCCCGGCGTGTCTGGCCTGCTTTCGACAGCCGCCATCTGCACCGGCCGCTCTGAGGTCGAAATTGCCGAGGAGATTGGCATGGGCGGCTCCGGCCAGCTCAAGAAGTACGTGACCGAGGTCGTCAACGAGTACTTCGCACCTATCCGCGAGCGTCGCCAGCGCTACGAGAACGACCTGGATTACGTCAAGGACGTGCTGCACGAGGGCAACCGTCGCGCCAACGAGATCGCCGAGCAGACCCTGGCAGAGGTTCAGGACGCCATGGGTATGGTGTACTAGGCCGATCTGCTGGCTTGAGCTTTCGATTGCTATAGGGCGGGCGCTACGGCGTCCGCCTTTTT
>URMR01000218.1 GCA_900548935.1 uncultured Collinsella sp. | reverse complement strand
ATCACCTTATCGAGCTCGGTGTCCTTGGCAGTGAGCATCATGATGGGCACCGTCGCCGTCAGGCGGTCGGCGCGCAGGCGACGCATAATTGCCAAACCATCGGTATCGGGCAGCATGATGTCGAGCAGAACAGCATCGGGTACCCGTCGCGCCACGGCGGCCTTAAACTCGCCATCGCACGAAAAGCCCTCGGCCTCGATTCCCTGCTTGCGCAGCGCATAGACCGTCAAATCCCTGATGTTGTCATCGTCCTCGACGTAATAGATCATGTTGAACCCCTTTGCGGCCGGCATGACCGCATCTTAACCCTAAAGGTACCTTTACTAGATGGTATCAGCCAAAACGTCCCGTCAAATAATCCGCCGTGCGCGGGTCGGTGGGATTTTTGAAGAGCTGAGCGGTGGGCGCGTGCTCTACCAACTCACCCAGCAAGAAAAACGCGACCGAGTCGGAGATACGCGCCGCCTGCTGCATATTGTGCGTAACGACCACGAGCGTGCAGGTCTCTTTGAGCTCGCAGGCCAGCTGCTCAACCACCAGCGTCGACACGGGATCGAGAGCGCTCGTGGGCTCGTCCATCAGAAGAATATCGGGTTGCACGGCAAGCGCGCGGGCGATGCACAGGCGCTGCTGCTGCCCGCCCGAAAGGCCCAGCCCCGACTCCTTGAGTTTGTCCTTGACCTCGTCCCATAGCGCAGCGCGACGAAGAGAGTCCTCGACCAGCTCATCCAGCACGGCGCGGTCGCGCACACCCATGCCGCGCGGGCCATACGCGACGTTGTCGTAGATGCTCATGGGAAACGGGTTAGGGCGCTGGAACACCATGCCCACACGCTGACGCAGGCGGCAGATGTCGTAGTCGCCCAGGATATCCTGGCCGTCGAGCGCGATCTTGCCCTCGATGCGGCAGTCCTTGATGCCGTCGTTCATGCGGTTAAAGCAACGCAGCAGCGTTGACTTGCCGCAGCCCGAAGGACCGATAAACGAGGTAATATGCTTGTCGCGGATCTTGATGGACACGTCCTTGAGCGCGTGATGGTCGCCATAGAACAGGTCGAGGCCCTCGACGTCGATGCGTGTCGGCGAGGCGGCAAGATCCTGCGCCGTGGGGCGAGTCGCATCCCCGACTTCGCGCTCGTGCGCAGCCTCGGCTTGCGCCTCCATTAGCTCCTCGAGCTCCGTGGGCTCCATAGCCGCAGCAGCCGTCATACCGCATACCTCCACATCGATATCAATCCAGCTGTATCGATAGTAGAAATCGCGACTCATACGCACGTGAGCGCATTGTCAGGTGTTTGTAAAGGCGCCTACGCTACGCGGCGGGCAGCTTGATGGTAAAGACGGTATGCTCGGGCGTCGATTCGCACGCGATGGCACCGCCATGTGCCCCAACAATCTCCTTGGCGATGGCAAGCCCCAGCCCAGCACCGCCGCGATTGGTCGCACGCGCTGCATCCAGGCGATAGAACTTCTCAAAGATCACCTTGAGCTTTGGCTCAGGGATCGGATCGCCCTGGTTCACAAATCGTACGCGTACGCCACCGTCACCCAAACGCCTGGCCTCGATCGTGATAGTCGAGCCTTCATAGCTATAGGCAACGGCGTTTTTCATGATGTTGTTGAATACGCGAGCCATCTTGTCGCCGTCCACGAGCACCGTCAGGTCCTCGCAGATATCAACCTTGGCTTCCTTGTGCTGTTCGTTGAGAATGGGATAGAACTCGTCGGCCACCTGCGCCAGCAATAGCCCCAAATCGACGTAGGCGCGGGTAAGCACGATATCGTGGAAATCGAAACGCGTGATGTCAAAGAACTCCTCGATGAGCGCGTCGAGCCGATGGGCCTTGTCGAGCGCCACGCCCGTAAAGCGCGCACGCTGCTCAAGCGGCAAATCGGGAGCCTCCTGCAAGAGCGAAAGATAGCCCACCACGCTGGCGAGCGGCGTGCGCAGGTCGTGCGCCAGGTACGTAACCAGGTCATCTTTGCGATGCGATTCGTCGCGCAGGGCTTGTTGAACCTTGCGCTCACAATCGCGCGCCCGATTGAGCGCGCCCTCGACCTCGAGAAAATCGCCGTCGATGGTATCCCACGTGTCGGGGTTGTCGATCAGACGGTCCTGAATACGAGCGGCGATCACGCGGTCGGCATGCTGCTCGCCTTGCTCATAACCCTGGTAATACAGGGCACGCCCGCAAAAGAACAGGACACACACGGCGAGCGCCAGCACAAAGCCGAGCATGTTGAACACAAAGACGGCATCAAAGAACACAGGCTCGCCAATACCGCCAAGCGCCATGGCCCCGATCGCCAGCGTAATTGTCCACGCGGCACCGCCGATTACCACGCAGCGGCGGACGATTTCGAATCGATCGATCAGCAAGAAGCCAATGAGCAGAACTGCCAGGACGCCAACGATATTGTCAATGCCAATGA
>URMR01000217.1 GCA_900548935.1 uncultured Collinsella sp. | reverse complement strand
TTGCGGCGGCAGCGGGCGGACCCGTGTGACCTCCGAGCAGACAATTGAGTTTCCTGCCGGCACGCACGATGGCGACGAGGTCCGCATTAGCGGCATGGGGCATGCTGGCACCAACGGTGCCGCGGGCGGCGACCTGGTCGGCCGCGCCCATGTTGAAGCCGAGCGCTTGGAAGGCAAAGCTCGTACCGGTTTTTACCTGATGGGCATCGTGGCGCCGTTTTTGGTGCTGTCGGCCATCTCGGGCGTGTTCTCGGCCTTTGCCGTGATGTGCTTTATTCCGTTTACCATGGGCCTGTTTATGGTGCTTTCGGACGGTGTGCTTCATCGTAGTCTGCTGTGGTGGAAGCGCGGTGCGATGCAGTTTGCCAACGGTTTTGCCAACGGCTTCATGTTCGCGCTCGTGTCGGTTTGGTTCGCGAGCTGCTCGCAACGTGCCATGCTTTCGCCCTACGCAATGCAATAACATCAAACCCTCTGTTTGCGGCCGGCCCAGCTTGGGTATAGGACGCACTGTGACAATAATGAAAGTCGGAAGGATTCGGTCGTGTCGGAAAATAGGGATTACTACGAGGTGCTTGGCGTCGACAAGGATGCCGACGCGCGGACGATTAAGCGCGCGTTTCTAAAGAAGGCCCGTACCGTACACCCGGACGTTTCGGACGACCCCGAGGCCGAGGCCAAGTTCAAGGAGCTCAACGAGGCCTATTCCGTTCTTTCCGATGAGCAGAAGCGTGCTAACTACGACCGTTACGGCACTGCCGACGGCCCTGGTGGTTCGGGCTACGTCGATATCAACGATATTTTTGGCGGCATGGGCATGGACGACCTCTTTTCGTCGTTCTTTGGTGGCGGTGCCGGTGGTGGCGCTCGAAATCGCCGTGAGCGTCGTCGCGGCCGCGATATGGCCATCTCCCTTTCGGTGACCCTTGAGGAGGCGGCACTCGGTTGCAAAAAGACGATCAGCTATGACCGCCTTGCCCCCTGCGAGGATTGTAACGGCACCGGTAGGGCCGAGGGCGCACAGGAAAAGCAGTGCGGCCGCTGCCACGGTACGGGCTATGTCACGACGGTTCAGCGTTCGTTCCTGGGCCAGGTTCAGTCCTCTTCGCCTTGCCCCGACTGCCACGGTGAGGGCACGGTCATCGATCATCCCTGCGAGACCTGCGACGGTCAGGGTCGTACGCCTTCGCACGAAAAGATCGACATCGATATTCCCGCCGGCGTTTTGACCGGTCGCCAGCTGCGCGTGAGCGGCTTTGGCGAGGCCGGCCTTCGCGGCGAGCCCTCGGGCGACCTGATCGTCAACGTGCGTGTCGCCGATCATGAGCGTTTTAAGCGTAATGGCGATGATCTGTACTTGGTGAGCGATATCTCGATTGCGCAGGCCGCGCTCGGCTGCGAGATCGAGGTCGAGGGCATTATGCCCGATGAGGTCGTCAAGGTGTGCGTCCCCGCCGGCACACAGTACGGTGACACCGTGAGCGTCAACAATTACGGCATGCCGCGTATCGGCGGTGGCGGATCGCGTGGCCGTCTTATCGTTCAGATGCGCGTGGTCGTCCCCACGAACCTTTCCAACAAGCAGCGCGAGCTGCTTCGCGCCTTTGCCGACGAGATGGGCGATGACGTCGCATCCGGTAAGAAGTCGGTAACCGATCGCATCAAGAGCGCTCTCGACGACATCCTCGATTAAGGAGCCCGCGTGCTCGCACCTCATATCTCTGTCGTCAACCTCGGCTGCCGCGTCAACCGGGTTGAGTCCGACCGTATCACTGCCGATCTAATGCGCCTGGGCTTTGCGATGGTGGAGCCTCAGGATGCTGAGCTGATCGTCATTAACACCTGTGCCGTTACGGGCGAGGCCGAGGCCAAGACCCGTAAGGCCGTTCGCCATGCGCTGGCCTATCCAAACGAGCCCTATGTGGTCGTGACCGGATGTGTAGTCAATCTGCACCCCGAGGAGCTGCTGGAGCTTTCGGACCGCGTGATCGCCGAGCCGTCCAAGATCGATGTCGCCGAACGCGTCTGTGAGGTGCTGGGCGTTGAGTCCAATGACGTTCCCGCCTGCAGTGACGGCGAGGTGGTCGACGCGCTCGGTCGCTCGCGTCTGGGCGTGAAGATCCAGGACGGCTGCAACCATCGTTGCACCTATTGCATTGTATGGAAGGCCCGCGGCCCCGAGCGCTCCGTGCCGGTCGAGTCCGTACTCGAGCAGGTTCGCGAGGCCCAGGAGGCCGGCGTGCCCGAGGTAGTGCTGACGGGCGTGAACCTGGGCGCCTACGATGGCAAGAGCGCGACTGATGAACACGTCGAGATCGATGAGCTGCTCGAGGCGATCATGGAGCGCACGTCCATTCCGCATGTGCGCATTTCCTCGGTCGAGCCCATGGATATCTCCGAGTCCCTGCTTAAGGTCATGGCGCGCTATCCGAAG
>URMR01000216.1 GCA_900548935.1 uncultured Collinsella sp. | reverse complement strand
TGCAGTAGGTGCAGAAATTATTGCAGCCCGTCATGATGGGCACCCAAGCGTGATACTGGGTCTCGCGATGCCACGGCATGCTCATGGCATCCGTATCCTCATGCTCATTGGTGCGGATATGACGCTTACCATCAAGGAACGCCTCGGCAATGAGCTCGGCCACATGCGCGATGGAATGCGTGCCAAAGATGACATTGACGTTATCGACGTTGGTGAGCAGGCCCTCGCCATCGCGCTGCGCGATGCAACCACCAACAGCAACCACACGCTTGCCCGAGGGTGAGGGCGGGAGGCTCTTACAAGAGTTGCACTGACCGTACAGGCGAGTATCGGCGGCCTCGCGCACGCAGCATGTCATGAAGACAACAATATCGGCATGCTCGGGATCGAGCGCCATGAGGCAACCATACGAATCGAGCAGACCGCTCACGCGCTCAGAGTCGTGCTGATTCATCTGGCAGCCAAAGGTGCGGATAAAGTAGGTTTTACCGGCAAGAATATCGCGTACGGAACGCTGGTCCATGTGCATAAGTCCTAACGATGGAGAGGGGGGGGCGAATCGAGGCAAGCAGAAGCTATGCCACAGGCTTAACATCATCCATGACGACGTTATCCATAGCAGCTCGATTGATCTGGTGAACGTAGATAGAAAGGCGGATGGCCGTGCGCGACTCCCCGTTAATGAGGATGTCGGAGAACACGGGCGCGCAGGAAATATCAAAACCGGTTGGAATCAAAAAACCGCGCGCGATAGCCACGGCCTTAATGGCCTGGTTGACAGCACCAGCGCCGACACACTGGATGTTGACGGGTACACCATCCTTGACCATGCCGGCGATGGCGCCGGCAACGGACGCGGGCGATGATTTGCTTGATACCTTCAGGCAATCCATGAAGAAACTCCTGCGTTTAAAAGTACGTTTTAACTGCAATAACTGTATCGTACCGAGTGGACTCGGTAAAGGCACTATTCCTCTTTGGCAAGATCGAACGTCACGGTGATACGATCACGCGAAACGCGAATCTTAGGGTCGCCGCACAGATTGAGGTAATACCGGGCGGCGAGGTCGTTAAAGTCACGCTCGACAGCACGCGAAAACTGCGCCATGTCATCCTTGGCGATGCGAAGTCCTCGACGATCCTTGGCAAGATCGACGGGAGCCGGCGAAAGCGAGGTGGAATCGCGCTCGCGCAGCAGACGTGCGGTCACGCCGCGAACGGGCTTAATCTGTCCCGACAGAATACGATGGGCAGTGCGCTCGGACATCTCAAGGCCCAGACCGGAGCAGATCCGGATAAAGTCCTCGGCATCCGAGGCAAGGCCCAAGCGATCGATAACTGGAAGCTCGCACTCGTCGTCGATAAAGAGCAGGCGCGACGTATCGAGACGACTCGAAGCCTGAGCGTACAAGGTCGCAGCGATCTCGGACGGAGAGCCCAGATACACATCACAACTACGCAGCTCCTCAAGGGCAAACTCACACGCAGCGCGAATAATGTTGTGAGGACCACGAGCACATACATAGCGGCCGTCTTCATCTTTAACCGCCTGAGGCCAGCTCGACTGGTCGGCGCGCTCACCCAAGTGATCGGTGGCAACGCACACCTTAAACGCGGAGCCCAAATCGACGCCCGAGGTAACAACGCGTGCGTCATCCGTGTTCTGCTTGATAGAGAACAGCGCCATACCACGACCGTGAACACCCCAACGGTCCATTTTCATGCTCTCGAGCTTGGAGGTAACACGGGCATCAAAGATACGCTCCTGCATATCCTGCGGCACACCCGAACCGTTATCCAGGAAGAGGAGGGTGCGAACACCCTCCTCCTTGGTCGTGGCAAGATAGACCCTATCGGCTCCGGCATCACGAGCATTACGCAGCATCTCGATGACAATGTCCTCTACATGCTGAATGTCATGCTTGGCCTGACGGCGCTCGGCCTCCGAAATGCGGAGGCGGACATACCCCTCGCCAAGGTTTTCCTCGACGCGAAGGTTGCCCTCCCCCGACATCGACGCGATAAATGAGATGAGCTCGTTCGCGTCGCTCATGTTATTTAGCGATATCGACAGCGCGGCTCTCGCGAATCACGACGACGCGCACCTGACCGGGATACTCCATCTCTTCCTCGATCTGATGGGCGATATCGTGAGCCAGGACCGTGGACTGGGCATCGGAGATCTTGTCCGGCTGAACCATGACGTGGACCTCGCGACCAGCCTGCATGGCATAGGTACGCTCAACGCCTTCGTGAGAGTTGGCGATCTCCTCGAGCTTCTCGAGACGCTTGATGTAGTTCTCGGCAGACTCGCGACGGGCACCGGGGCGAGAGGCAGAGACGGCATCGGCGGCCTGTACCAGGACATCGAGCACCGTGTTGGGATCGACATCGGCATGGTGAGCCTCGATAGCGTGGACGATAACGGGCTTCTCACCATAACGGCGGGCAAGCTC
>URMR01000215.1 GCA_900548935.1 uncultured Collinsella sp. | reverse complement strand
TGCCAGCGCAGCGCGCAAGGCGCGAAAGCGCCGCAGCGGCCGCCTGCGAAGCAGGCTGAACCCCTGACGGCCCACCCAAAGATTGTTGAGACGGTCAACTTCGGTTGGCCGTCTTTTTTGTTGACCTCGCATGGGGTCGAACCCGTAAGGGCACAGTCGCTTTCACAGATCGAGTCTACCCTGGGGATCGGTAAAACCGTCAGTACCCTCCTTAAGTTTCTTCTCGTCTGCCTTCACGCGACGTTCGAGCTTTTTTGTATCCTCGGCAGGTGGTAGGTTCTCGGGGACAATTCCGCGGTCGATGAGGCTGCCACGCACGCTTGTGTTGTTCTCGATGTGCTCTTGCTTGATCTGGTCCAGGCCGTACAGATCGTGTTCCTCGGCGTTGAAGGCCGTCATCGAGTTCGTGAGGTCCTTTGCTTTGATGAGGACATCGGCTAATCTGTCCGCCAATGCCGCGCTCTTGGGTACGCCGAGCTGCTGCTTCATTTCCGCCGTGCTTCTGCCGCCGAATAACGCCTCATCGCCCTTCGACTTGATGATTGCGAATCCTTTGGAGTCCACGCCTCGTTTGAATGCAATGCCCGAGAGCTGTTTCTCTGAATCAGATAGTGAGTGGCGCGCCTGCAAGCGCTGAATCTCTGCGAAGCGCTGCTCTATGAGCTCTTGGCGGCGCGTCTGCACGGCAAAGTATGCCTGGGCGAGCGCGATCTCTGGCTTGTTTGAATCTCCGTTCTGGGCGATTAAATAGCATGCATAGCGCGTAAGTTTGTAGTCTTTAACCGCGCGAGCGGCGACACCAGCAGTTACCATTTTCGTGGTGTCACGAAAATGGGAATCAACTGGATTTTTGTTTGTTTCGCACGAGACTTTTGCCCTCTTAACAACTTCGGCGAAGTTCTCCCATCGAGTGTACCCCATGGGTTCCATTAAATCGCGTGCAAGCCAATACTCAACGCCGTCTTCTACATGGGCGTAGCTGTCAAGTTCGACACGCCATTTCTCGATATCCCTGCTGTCCATATCTCTTCCTTTCTGTTCGTTTGTCTACGTGGACTATGTCGACTCCGTATTCAGAATGAGTATATTTGCCCGTGCGGACACGAATGGGCCCCGTGCCACTTCGAACTCACGGGGCCCATGGATATCGATTGGTTGTGTTCTGCTTTAGATAGGTGTCCGGTTTAATCCGCTCGATAGTGCGAACCCAGGCTGTCGGTCCGCTTGCGCATGGCTTTGACCATCTCCGTTGCCAGCTGAATCTGCGATTGCAGGCGGGCGAGGGCTGCGATCTCGCTGTCATTGGCATGTGGCTTGCTCAGCGCCATGGCCTTGTCTTGCAGGCTTTCAAGCTCTTGCATCGCCTTGGATAGACCCGCTTCGGTCCTGTTGATCATGCAGTAGGTGCTCATTGTGTGTCTGAGGCTGCGGTTCAGGTGCTCAGCGTCTGCTGTAGCAATTCCATGCCGGGGGAGGGCGGTATCCATCGGGGCGGCCGCCTCGGGAGCGCCCAGCGCTGCTCGAGCCGCTGATGCGCCTGCGATGCGCCCGAATACGATGCCATTGGCGCTCGACAGGCCTCCGATGCGGTCAGCGCCGTGCATGCCGCCTGTTGCCTCGCCACAGGCGTAGAGGCCCTCAACGCCCGTGTGCGCGGTCTTGTCGATCTTGATACCGCCGTTGGCGGCGTGGGCATACATCGCCACGCGCATCTCGTCGGTCGGCGCGATGCCGTGCTCGTCTTGTAGCCAGGTGGCAAAGGTCTGCACAAACTCGGGGACGTTCTCGCGGGGGAAGTCGTAGTGGAGCGCGAGGCCTTCGGCACCCGCTTGATCGATGGCAAGATCGATGGCGCGGGAAGCCAGGCGCGAAGTGAAGGGGCCATATCCGGAGCGTTGCTCAAGCAGATCGTCCAGCTTGTCATCAGCGATTTCAACTGGCTGGTCGAACTTAACGTAGCGCCAGGTCTTCTCGTTAAAGACAAGGTTGCGCTTAGGCTCAATGAAGCCGGGCATCATCTGCATGAACTCTATATTGGTAAGGGACGCACTGTGTGCCCGTGCGATGGCCTGCGAGGAGCTGAGCACGTCGGTGGAAGTGAGGCTGCGCTCGAACAGTCCGCCTGTGCCGCCCGCAGCGATGATAGTGGCCTTTGCTGTAAAGGTCACAATGCGCTCGTCCGTTTGGTTGAAGAGCACGGCGCCGACAATCTTTCCGGTCGTGTCCTCAACAAGGTCGATAAGCTCGTGGCGGGGAAGCAGGCGAATGCCGAGAGACTCGATCTGGGCCGTACACGCGTCCTCAAGGGGCTTGCGGGTGAGGCCGCGCCACATGCGTGTCTTATGGTCAAAGCAGGGGATAAATTGTTTTTGCTGGGCGCTCTCGGCGCTTTGTGGGCGTTGGAGTTCAACACCCAGATCCTGCGCGAGCCATGTAATTGCCTGGGGAATGCCGTGGACGAACGTC
>URMR01000214.1 GCA_900548935.1 uncultured Collinsella sp. | reverse complement strand
ATCCGCCTTCGGCCTCTAAGTAGGCCTAAAAAATGGACTTCAAATAGCCATGCTCGGCGCCTGCGCAATGCGGCGACGCATGGCATTTTGAAGCCCGTTTTTTTGTTGAGCCATGGATTCCGAGCGCTCACACCGCTCAAAACAAAAAGGTAGATTTTTAGGCATGTCCCAAAAATCTACCTTGGTTAGTGCAGCAGCTCGGTGAGGTTGCGTTTAAAGCGGGCTCGGTCCTCGCTGGTGAAGGCTGCCGGACCGCGAGTGCGACCGCCGGCGCGGCGTACCTTCTTTTCCTCGTGGCGAATAAACAGCTGCATGTCGATGGTCGCCTTGTCGTACACGCGCCCGCGCACGCCGATGGCGGCGGCATCGCGGCCGAGCACCATGCTCGCCAGGCCAATGTCCTGCGTCACGACCACGTCGCCCGCCTGCAGACGCTCGACAATGGCAAAGTCGGCGCTATCGGCGCCCACGCTCACATCGAGCGTCGTTACCCAAAAGCCGCGTCGCACGTGCTCGACATCGCGCGGATCGTCGCGGCGAATGTGCCGCTCCAGGTTCTGCGTGCTGTTGCCGGCGATAACCACGGCGACGCCCGCCCGCCGCGCGCAGTCGATCGACTCACGCGTGACAGGGCAGGCGTCGGCATCAATAAACAGCGTTCGCGGCATCTAGTGCACCAGCTTGCCAAAGCGGATAGCACGAATAATCAGCGTCACGCCAAACACCAGGAGCGCGGCGCCGCTAAAGATGACGAGCATCTTTGCCGACCACAGCGGATAGATAAACACGAACATGCCGGCGATGATGGAGAGTGCGCCGCTCAGGATGGCGAGAGCGCGGTTGGACGAAAGCTCGGACTCCAGAATGGACATGACACCTTCGACAATCCAGCCAAAGCCGGCGACGACCACTACAAGCGTGGTGAGTGTCGCGGCCGAGAAGGCCTGGTTGCGCAGGATCACCACGCCGCCCAGGATAATGAGCAGGTTGGCGATGATGCTCGTCACGCGCCAGCCGGCGGGCAGCAGCGGCTCAAAAATGGCGGTGAACAGCCTAATGGCTGCCGTGATTATAAAGTAGAAGCCCAGGACGGTCGTCAGGAAGACGAGGGACTTGGCGGGCGCAAACAGCAGCGCGATGCCAGCGAGCAGCGCGATGACGCCCGTGATGGCGTAGATCCAGCGCACGGCCTTGATTGCCTTGCCTGCCATGCTTTTCTCGTCAAATCCAAACAGATTCGACTGCTGGTCGTCGTTCTTAAAGATGCCCATGAGGTCTCCTTTCCGCGTGGCGTAAGCCGCGATCGTTACAACCAGTATCGCCTAAAGGCGCTGACGCATGGGTCGGGGAGGGCGAAGTGTAACCCAAAGGTCCCGAGTTGTTTCCGTTGTTCCCTGTGTCGCGACATTCTATTCAACAGGTGTAGAACATTGCAGCTCTGTTCGTTATCGCCTGCGTTTTAGGTTAGATTTTCCTAAGAACAATTGCCTTTTATTGGGGGTCTCTATGAACGAAGCTGTTCCCGCGGCGCCGTTGAGCGTGGAGTCGATGGCGAAGCAAGGCTGCGAAAAGCTTGGCTTGGATACGTTTGATGCGCTGGTTCGTCGCGCCCGCACATGCCGCCGTTTTGACGAGTCCATGCGCGTGCCGCGCGAGTTTTTACTCGAGCTGGCAGAGCTGGCGCACCTGGCTCCCTGCGGCGCTAATGCTCAGCGTCTGCGTTTTCATGTGGTGAGCGGTGCCGAGGACTGCGCTCGCGTGTTTGACGAGCTTGCATGGGCCGGCGCGCTCAAGGATTGGGCAGGTCCTGCCGAGGGCGAGCGCCCGACCGGCTACATCGCAGTTCTTGCTGAGCGCACCGTTCCTGGCAAGCCCGCCGCGCCTATCACCGAAGTCGACACGGGCATTGCCGCGCAGACGATGATGCTCGCCGCGCGCAGCGCAACGCCCGAGGTGGCGGCTTGCATGTTCAAGGCCTTTACGCCCCGCGCGATCGATGCGATGGGGCTCGACGGCGACGAGTACGAGCTCAAGCTGATTATGGCTTTTGGCGTGCCAGCTGAGACACAGGTGATCGATGCGATCGACTCCAACCCGGATGGTTCTATCAATTATTGGCGCGACGAGGCGCAGGTGCACCACGTGCCCAAGCGCCCGCTTGCCGACGTGCTGGTGTAGTTGCGCGCCATTTCGGCGCAATCCGGCGGCAAAACCACTACAAAGGTGCCTGTCCCCTTTGTGGTGGTGCGAGGGGAGGGCATGTGGCCGATCTGTATTTGGTTCGGCATGGGCAGACCGAGCTCAATGTGAAGAACATTTTGCAGGGCTGGCACGATTCGCCGCTGACGGAGCATGGGCGCGAGCAGGCGCTGGCGACGCGCACGGCGTTTGAGGCGCGCGGCATCTCCTTTGACCATGCGTATTCGTCTCCGTTGGGTCGGGCGCGCCACACGGCCGAGCTGATCGTTGGCGAGGATCTTCCCATAGAGCCGGTCAACG
>URMR01000213.1 GCA_900548935.1 uncultured Collinsella sp. | reverse complement strand
TTCACCTGGACGGTGTTCATGTTGTGGGTGTCCACCCCATCCAGCAGGATGGTGCCCCGGGTGGGCTGATACACCTTGGTGAGCAGGTTGAAAACGGTGGTCTTGCCCGCGCCGTTGGGGCCGATGAGGCCGGCGATCTCGGTGCGGCCGATGGCCATGTTGAAGTCCTTGACGGCGGACAGGCCGCCGAAGTCGATGCCCAGGTGCCGGCACTCCAGGATGGGGCTCTTACCAATGTCTCGCTCAGGGATCATGCTGTTGGAGGGGATCTTCACCAGCTTTGCCATGTCAAACCGCCTCCTTTCCGTCTTCGTCCGCTGCCTTCTTGTGGCCGGGCTTGAGCCGACGCAGGAAGTTCTTAAAGGTATCGTTGTTGGTGGCCAGCATGACCAGGATCAGCACGATGGCGTACACCAGCATCCGGTAGTCGGCAAACTGACGCAGGGCCTCGGGCAGAACGTAGAGCACCACGGCGGCGATGACAGAGCCCCACATGTTGCCCAGTCCGCCCAGCACCACGTAGACCAGCACCAGGATGGAGGTGTTGAAGTCAAACTGGGCGGCGCTGACGCTGGAGTAGTTCAGGCCAAACAGGGCCCCTGCCGCCCCCGCCAGGGCGGCGGACACCTCGATGGTGTGCCCCTCCCGGGTTGTGCGGCAGCAGCCCAGCCGGGTTTTGGCCCGGCAGTTGAGTTCGATCTTATCGAGCGTAGTGCGGATGATCTTTTCGATGCTTTGCCGGGGGAGTTCCGTACATCGCCGGCCGGCGGCGCAACGACGCGTCTTTCGGCCCCACGCGGCAAGCAGGGGAGCACCATCCGCCTCTTCGCCGGCACCGACGACCCCTTGATCGTGGCCGCCACCCTAGATAATGCCCTCCGCAACTAGCTAAATCATCTTCAACTCCATAAGTTGCGGTGAAATAGGGATTGTTTTACGGCTTTAATCGCATAAACAGTCCCTATTTCACCGCAACTTATGAGAAGGGGTTGTGTGGCTATAAAGCCCCGTCCAAAATTGGCTACTCTTTGATGCTGGCGATGAGGTCGTTTGCTTTGTTGGCGATGACTTCGTTGATCTCTGCCTGCAGCTCCTCGTAGGCCGCTATGGCTCGCTCACCGGCTGGGGTGAGGGTGGATCCGCGGGCGCCGTCGCGCTCGATGAGCTTGCAGCCCAGCTGGCCTTCGGCTTCGTTTACAATGCGCCATGCCTTGGAATATGCCATGCCCATGCTCTTGGCGGCACGGTTCAGCGAGTGCTCGCGGGCGATACCTTGCAGCAGCAAGACGCAGCCGTGGCCGAAGACGCCCGGCAAATCCTTGTCGCACGCTTGAATGACCAACTTTGCCGTCGTCCTGTACTTCATATGCTTCACGTCTCCCCGCTAAAGTGTTTGCTGGGCAAACGCAAAGCCTGCGTCAAACCCTCGTGTGCTCTTCTTAAATCATGCATTGTAGCAGTCAAAGTGCGTTAAGATACTTCCCCAGTATTGGGCGCCCAAGGTTGGGCTGGGTCCTACGAGGCCTGCAGCCGACCGGTCGCATGGATAAAGGAGAAACATGGCTACGTTCTTTCCCGGTGAGTCCCACACGTTTTCGGAGTATCTGCTGGTCCCTGGTTACTCGTCCTCGCAGTGCATCCCCAACAACGTCTCTCTTAAGACGCCGCTAACCCGCTTTAAGCGCGGTGAGAAGCCGGCAATCACCCTGAACATCCCCATGGTTTCCGCCATCATGCAGTCCGTCTCGGGCGTCGATATGGGTGTCGCGCTCGCTACCGAGGGTGGCCTGTCCTTCATTTACGGTTCCCAGAGCGCCGAGTCCGAGGCCGCTATGGTCAAGGCCGTCAAGGATCACAAGGCTGGCTTCGTTCAGTCCGATTCCACGCTGACCCCCGACATGACCATGGAGCAGGTCATTGAGCTCAAGGAGAAGACCGGTCACTCCACCATGCCGGTTACCGACGACGGCACTCCCAAGGGTAAGCTCCTGGGCATCGTCACCAGCCGTGACTATCGTCCCAGCCGTGATGACCACCAGACGAAGGTCTCCGAGTTCATGACCCCGCGTGAGCAGCTCATCGTGGGCGACAAGAACATCAGCCTCAAGGTTGCCAACGACGTCATCTGGGACAATAAGCTCAACGCCCTGCCCATCGTCGACGACTACGATCACCTCATGGGCATTGTCTTCCGCAAGGACTACGACAGCCACAAGACCAACCCCAACGAGCTGCTCGATGGCGACAAGCGCTACATGGTCGGCGCCGGTATCAACACCCGCGACTATGCCGAGCGCGTGCCGCTGCTCATCGAGGCCGGCGCCGATGTCCTGTGCATCGACTCCTCCGAGGGCTTCAGCGAGTGGCAGAAGCGCACCATCGAGTGGATTCGCGCCAACTACGGCGATGACGTCAAGGTCGGTGCCGGTAACGTCGTCGACGCCGAGGGCTTCCGCTTCCTGGCCGACTGCGGTGCCGACTTCATCAAGGTCGGTATCGGCGGCGGTTCA
>URMR01000212.1 GCA_900548935.1 uncultured Collinsella sp. | reverse complement strand
GCCACCGATCCGCGACCCACCTCGTCGACACCAACGACCACCCCATCGCCGCCAAGCTCATGCATAAGCTCGTACATGCCATTGACGCGCTCGCGCTCGGCGACCTCTTTGGAATGGCGTTTGAGGGCGCGTTCACAAGCCTTGATCACCTGCTGGCGCGGGTCCTCGCGATAATGCTCCACGAGGGCGGGAATCTCCTCAAACGTGGCGCTCGCCAGCTCGCCGGCAACCTGCGATGCCGAAACCGAGCTCGTCATGTTGGCCATACCAGGCCCTCCTTGCATGCAAATCAGATAAAAAGAAGGGCCACCCGAAGGTGACCCTTGTGTCCAAATGAGTGGACAGACGCTGCGATCTTCTTAGCGCTTCTCGGGGATGCGAGCAGCCTTGCCCACCTTGTCGCGGAGGTAGTACAGCTTGGCGCGACGGACGCGACCATGACGAACGACCTCGAGCTTGGCGATCTTGGGGCTGTGAAGCGGGAAGGTACGCTCAACACCGACACCGAAGGACATCTTGCGGACGGTGAAGGTCTCGCGGGCACCGGCGCCGGCCATGCGGATGACGTCGCCCTGGAAGACCTGGATGCGCTCGCGGTCGCCTTCCTTAATGCGGTAGTGAACCTTGACGTTGTCGGCGACGCGAACCTGAGGAATGTCCTCGCGGATCTGCTGACGCTCGATTGCGCGGATGTAATCCATGTGCAATTCCTTACTCTTCTAGAGGTGCCGTACCACCTTGGCCGGCACGTAGTTGAACAAACGCATTCGAGTATACACGCGCGGGTTTCCGCTGCAAGAACAATTTTTTACGCAGACAAAAAGACAAAACCCGCACACGACAACCGCCCGCCTCACGAATGAGACGGGCGGCATGAAGGGGGGCTACGCTAGGCGCCTAAGCCCAAAACGTCAGGCGGAACACTTGGCCTCGAGCTTGGCCTGGGCGGCAGCCAGGCGCGCGAGGGGCACGCGATAGGGCGAGCAGGACACGTAGTCCACGTCGGCCACGTTAAACAGGCCCTTGATGGACTTGGGGTCGCCGCCGTGCTCGCCACACACGCCAAAGTGCATGCCGGGGTTGATGGCGCGGCCCTTCTTGACGGCCATGCGCACGAGCTCCAATACCGCCGCGTCAATGGTCTCGAAGGGGTTGTCCTTCAAGATCTTCTTGTGCATGTACAGCGGGATGAACTTGGCCTCGGCATCGTCACGAGAGAAACCGAAGGTCGTCTGGGTGAGGTCGTTGGTGCCAAAGCAGAAGAAGTCTGCGTGATGGGCGATCTCGTCGGCGACCATGCAAGCGCGCGGCAGCTCGAGCATCGTGCCCACGGGAATATTGAGCTCGACGCCCTCCTCGGCGGAAACCTCGGCGATTACGTGCTCGATGACCTCGCGGGTCTGGACATGCTCGGCCGTGATGGAAACGAGCGGGACCATGATCTCGGGGCGCGGGTCGACCCCCTCCTTGATGAGGCGAGCGGCAGCCGTGGCGACGGCACGGACCTGCATGAGCGGCAGATCGCTAAAGACAACGGACAGGCGCACGCCGCGCAGTCCGAGCATCGGATTGGACTCGACCATGCCGTCGATACGGCGCAGGCGGGCACGCAGGGCGGCGAGCTCTTCCTCGCTCGCGCCAGCGGCCTCCTTCTTGGTGATGGAGACCTCGAGCTCACGTGAATTATCCAGGAACTCATGAAGCGGCGGATCGAGCAGGCGAACGACCACATCGCGACCGGACATGGTCTTGAACATCGCCAGGAAGTCCTCGGTCTGAACCTTGAGCAGGTCGGCCAGGGCCTGCCGCTTCACGGCCTCATCGTCAGACAGGATAAAGCTCTGGATGATGTTCTTACGGTCGCCCAGGAACATGTGCTCGGTGCGGCACAGACCGATGGCCTCGGCGCCAAACTCGAGCGCGATCGCGGCATCCTCGGGGTTGTCGGCGTTGACGCGCACATGGTTGGCGTGGCCGCCGGTCTCGTCCAGACGAATCTCGTCGGCCCAGGACAGGATAGTGTCCAGATCGCCGGTGAGCTCGGCCGAAACCAGGTCAACGGCACCGTCGACGACGATGCCCTGGGTGCCGTCGATGGAGATGACATCGCCCTCGTGCAGCACGCGGTCGCTGCCCTCGATGCGCACGACCTTCTCGGCGGCGTCGATGTGAAAGCGCTCGACGCCGCAGACGCAGGGCGTACCCATACCGCGGGCGATAACGGCAGCATGGCTCGTCTTGCCACCGTGGCTGGTCAGGATGCCCTCGGCGGCGACCATGCCCTTCAGGTCGTCGGGGTTGGTCTCCCAGCGAACCAGAATGACCTTGTGGCCCTCATTGGCGCGCGCGACGGCATCGTCGCTCGAGAACACGACCTCGCCCACAGCGGCACCAGGGCTGGCGTTGAGGCCGCAAGCCAGAGCCTCGTATTTCTTGGAGGCTTCGAACTGCGGGTGCAGGAGCTGGTCGAGTTGCGCGGGATCGATACGGCTCACGGCCTCCTCGCGGGTAATCAGGCCC
>URMR01000211.1 GCA_900548935.1 uncultured Collinsella sp. | reverse complement strand
TGCCACTAAGGTCTACCGCGCCGATGGTGTCGACTTTACGCCGGCTGCCAAGCGTCAGCTTGCCGAGCTGCGCGAGAACGGCTTTGGCAACCTGCCGGTATGCGTGGCCAAGACGCAGTACAGCTTTAGCGACAACGCCAAGGCGCTGGGCGCTCCCGAGGGCTTCCGCATCACCGTGCGCGAGCTCAAGGTTTCCGCCGGTGCCCACTTTGTGGTCGCGCTGACCGGCAGCGTTCTGACCATGCCGGGCCTGCCCAAGGTCCCCGCGGCCGAAAACATCGACGTCGATAACGACGGCAACATCACCGGCCTGTTCTAAGCCCGCTGCTCATAGCCACTTGCCCGCCCCGTCGTGCCTACCAAGGCCCGGCGGGGCTTTTTGATCCTTAGGCACGCGCATGTCTTGTAGACACCGACGGCCTTTGCCCATCATAGGCTTTTGCGCGGGTAGAATGCATGGATAACTTGATGCTTGCAGGCGACGGAAAGGAAACGTTGCATGGACCAGGACAAGACGACCGTGATGGGCGGATATGGCTCCGCACAGGCTGGCGGCAGCGCCGATGCGACCCGCATTGTGTCGAACCCCGGCAATGCTGCCCCCGATACGACGCAGGCGTCCGCCGAACCCACACGAGTTATGGGCTATGGCGATGCACCGCGGGATCCGTTTGATTATGCACCGCAGGATCCGTATGGCAATGCGGCGCCGGATCCGTTTGATTACGCGCCGCAGGATTCTTATGCTGCCTCGACGCCGAATCCCTATGACAACCTGCCGCAGAATCCCATTCCGCAGCCTCAGCAGACGACGTATATGCCGCGCACGGCGCAGGCCCAGCCTCGTTATGAGTCGCGCGATCCGTATGCGCGCCAGCCCTATCGCGAGTATCCCAAATCGATTCCGCAGTATGGTGAGGACGAGGAAGAGACGCCGTCGCGTTCGTCGAGCGTGATCAAGAAGATCCTCATTGTGTTGGCGATCTTTTTTGCGCTGTCGGTTGTGTTTGCCATCGTGACGGGCATGCTCAACAAGCGAGGTGCTACAACCAGCACGACGGCTGAGCAGACAGAGGTCGACCAGACAGGTGCAGTAGAGCTGACCGATATCCCGGGACAGTACTGGTCCAACGCCAAGAAGCTCCTCAAGTCGCGCGGAGCCGACCTTTCGAACGCCGTGATCCTGACCGACGATGGCTCAACGCCCGTCATCGATTCCAACTGGGTTGTTACGAATGCCTACTATAACGACAACGGCAACCTGGAGATTCAGCTCACGCACAAGAACAGCTATGGCAATTCGTCCGGTGGCCAAAGCGGTACCGACAGCTCGAGCTCCAACACGCTGGAGGACCTGAGCAACAAGGCGCAGGAATTGGGAGACAAGGCGCAAGAGCTGGGCGATACAGCCCAAAACCTCGGCGATACTGCTCAGAATCTGGGCGATATGGCTACCAATGCCTGGAACGCCCTACAAAACGGCATTTCGGGCGCGCAGGGAAACTAGCGGTCGAGCGGCTAGAGCCTTAGCGGTACAAACAAAAACGGGACGCAGCATCGCGTGACCGGGCGCATAGGCGCGTTGGTCGGCGGTCCTGCGTCCCGTTTTGCTGTCGATTACAGCTGCTCTGCCGGACGGTCGGGCGAGCTAAAGCCCGAGTCAAACGTAACGACGCATGATGCATCGGGCCGGCGCTCGTGCACGATGCGCGTGACGAGCTCCAGCAGCTCCTCGTCGGATATGTCAAAGCCGTCGGGACGCACCAGGTCAAACGAAACGAACCCGTCGTGCTCGTGCAGGTCGTGGATGGAAAGCGCAGGGTCGATCTGCGCTACGCCACGCTTGACCCAGCCGCGCAGGTCGTCACCGGTTGTTGCAATGGGGTCGCAGTGCAGCGTAATGCCAATGCCCATCTGGCGTTTGATGTCGTGTTCGATGGTGTCCAGAATCTCGTGGTGCTCAAAGGCATCGCCCTCGCCGGGCATTTCGACGTGTGCGCTGGCAAACTGACGGCCGGGGCCGTAGTCGTGCACCATGAGGTCGTGCGTGCCCAGGACCTGGGGGTACGACATGATCCTGTCGCGGATTTCCTGGACGAGCTTGGGGTCGGGCGCTTGCCCCAACAGCGGGCTGATGGCGTCGCGCACCAGGCCCATGCCGCTGATGCAGATGAAGATGCCCACGCCCAGGCCTGCCCAGCCGTCGAGATCAAAGCCGGTCGCTTGTGAAATAAGCGCCGCCGCCAAGACCGAGCCCGAGGTGATGACGTCATTCTTGGAGTCCTGTGCCGTGGCGATGAGCGTCTCCGAGTCGATGCGATCACCCAACGTGCGGTTGAACGCGGCCATCCAGAGCTTAACGAGCATGGATGTAGCCAGTGCCGCAAGGGAAACGAGCGTGTAAGCGGTGGGGGAGGGCTTGATGATCTTGGTAACGGACTCGAGCACCAGATTGATGCCGACGGCACAAACGAGGACGGCGACAACCAGACCGGCGAGGTATTCGTAGCGGCCGTGGCCA
>URMR01000210.1 GCA_900548935.1 uncultured Collinsella sp. | reverse complement strand
CCCCCATGCACGGTATGCGCGCCCCACCGCGACATTGGCCGACGGCGCAAAATGGGGCGGACCCCCGATTGCCAAAACGTGTGCAACAGCACGTTCCAGCAATCGAGGGTCCGTCCTCGGATAGTATGTAATTGCAGCTCGGCAGCGTATTAGCGATGTGCCAGCGGGTGGGCCGCCAGGTAAACCTCGGTCAGCTGCGTACGATCGACATGCGTGTAGACCTGAGTGGTCGATATATCGGCGTGCCCCAAGATTTCCTGCAGCACGCGAAGGTCCGCACCGCCCGCAAGCATGTGAGTGGCAAAGGAGTGGCGCAACGTGTGCGGATGGAGGCCCACCAACCCCACCTGGCGCCCGTAGCGCTCGCATATGACGTGAACACCCTGACGAGACAGACGCCCGCCGTTCTTGTTTAAAAAGACCGCCGGCGTCTCTGTCCCACGGGCGTGAACCGCCAGAAGCTGGCGTCCATCGCATATATAGCGTGTCAGGGCACGCGCCGCACTTCCCACCAAAGGGGCCAGACGCTCCTTGGAGCCCTTGCCGCGAACCAGCACAAAGCCGTCATCGACATGGATATCACTCACATCGAGCCCCACCAGCTCGCTCACGCGCAGGCCGCACCCATACAGCACTTCCAAGATGGCGCGATCGCGCAGACCCATCTCTCCATCGGGAAAATCCTGGTCAAGCAGCGCCGAAACATCCTCCACCGAAAGGCACTCCGGCAGGCGCTCGGCCTTTTTTGGCAAGCGCAATGCCGCCGTGGGATTTTGGGCCACGGCCCCATCGCGCACCAGAAAGGCATGCAGACCTTTGACGGCCGCAAGCGCGCGCTCCACCGAAGCGTCGGAATAGCCCCCGTCGCGCCGATCGGCGATAAAATCCTCGACGACCCGCCGGCTCACTTCCTCAAAGGATGCAATACCCGTCCGCTCCAGATAGGCACAGTAGGTCGTCAGATCTCGGCGATAGGCGGCAATCGTGTTGCGCGCCAAGCCCCGCTCGACTGCAAGGTAATCAAGAAACTCCCCCGCCGCCACAGCGAGCGACGAAGGAACTTCTTCGATATGTTCCCTGTTCGACGGCAACCTTAGTCCGTCGCACGATTCATGGGCGTCACCTGTAGGCGATCGACACCCTCATGCTGGCCAATCGAGGCGCGCACGAACTCACGGAACAGCGGCTGAGGATTGGTGGGGCGGCTCTTGAACTCGGGGTGGGCCTGAGTGGCCACGTACCACGGGTGCACGTCGCGCGGCAGCTCGACCATCTCGACCAGACGCTCATCAGGCGAAAGGCCCGAGATGACAAGACCGGCGTCCTCGAGCTGGTCGCGGAAGGCATTGTTGAACTCAAAGCGATGACGGTGACGCTCATAGACAAGCTCCTCCCCATACGCCTCGCGAGCGAGGGTATCGGCGGCGAGCTTGCACGGATAAGCGCCCAGGCGCATGGTGCCGCCCTTCTCGGTCACGTCCTCCTGCGAGCTCATCAGGTCGATGACGCTATACGGACCGTCCGGATCAAACTCGGAGGAGCTGGCACCGGCAAGGCCGACAACGTTGCGGGCGAACTCGCACACGGCAACCTGCATACCCAGGCAAATGCCCAGATACGGAATCTTGTGCTCACGGGCAAACTCGGCCGCGAGGATTTTGCCCTCCAGGGCGCGCTTGCCAAAGCCGCCGGGAACCAGGATGCCCGATGCGTCGCCCAGAACCTCATTGACGTTTTCGGCATCGAGGCTCTCACCATCGACCAGCTGCACATCTACGTGACGATCGTAGAAAACGCCCGCGTGATGCAGGGCCTCGATAACCGACAGATATGCATCGGGAAGCTGGGTGTACTTTCCCACGACGGCAACCTTAACCTTATCAGCGTGATGGTTGGCATGGTTCTGCTTACGCAGGAACTCATTCCACTCGCTCATGTCGCGCTCACGCGGGTCCAGACCCAAACGCTCGCAAATGCGCAGGTCAAAATCTTGCTCGGCAAGCAGCTGCGGCACGTCGTAAATGCTCGCGCAATCCTCGTTGGTAAAGACGCAGTCGGTGTCGACGTCGCAGAAGCTTGCGATCTTGCCGCGAATGGCATCGTCAATATGGTGATCGGAGCGCAGCACAATAATGTCGGGCTGGATACCAAAGCTGCGCAGCTCCTTAACGGAGTGCTGCGTGGGCTTGGTCTTAACCTCGTGGGCGGCGGCGATATAGGGAACGAGCGATACGTGGATGTAGCAGACGTTCTCGGGGCCGGCCTCCTTGCGGTACTGGCGGATAGCCTCCACAAACGGCTGCGACTCGATGTCGCCGATCGTGCCACCCAGCTCGGTAATGACAACGTCAGAGCCAGTCTGCTCCTCAATACGGCGGAACTTATCTTTAATGGCATTGGTGACGTGCGGAATCACCTGGACGGTGCCACCCAAAAAGTCACCGCGGCGCTCGCGGGCAATCAGGCTCTTGTAAATGGCGCCCGTCGTAAAGTTAGAATCGCGGGTCAAGTTCTCGTCAATAAAGCGCTC
>URMR01000209.1 GCA_900548935.1 uncultured Collinsella sp. | reverse complement strand
CCGGCAACCGATAAATGCAAAAGGCCTCGGCTCGCACCAAACGAGTCGAGGCCTTACTGTTTCCCCAGATAAAACCTACCAAAACAAACCTGTCCTTTTTTGGAAGGTCGAGGGCTACAGACGGTAGGGGGCGCCGCTGCGGATGATGGACTCGCGTACCAGGACGTCCATGGCGTCGAGGGTGAACTCAGGCATCTCGCGATACTCTTGCAGCACCGAAAGCCCCGTGCAAGCCAGAATGACGCGACCGCAGCCGCTGCAGGCAAACTCCCACATCACACGGTCGAACTTATCCATATCGGGTTCGCGTCCCGCCTTCACGTCGTCGTAAATATGCGACATCACGTCTGTCTGACGCTTCTCGCTGGGATAGACGACTTCGACACTCGCCGCCTCGCACTCGCGCTCTGTAAACCGCAATGCCACGGGAACTTCCTAATGGGAACTTCCTAGCATCAACTGCCCGTACGATGGGCGGTCTTTAAACAGCTGGTTTTTCTAGCGTGCCGAATCGCCGACACCTAAAGCTCCACCGTATCTATGGCAAACGAGGCGATAAACCCAGCGTAACGCCAGCGCTCACTGACGTACGACAACAAGCAAAGAACCTACCGTTGTTGTAGGATTCAGCGTATTGCCACTCTCGACGAAAGGCGCACGCGTGCCCCAAGAACATCCAATCGATAATCCCATCCTCGATGCTGCAAAACGCGAGTTGGCGCAGCGTGCGCGAGCGACCGCTCCCCTGCGCACCGCAAACGACGTCTATGACGGACCCGCCCGCATCACCTCAATCAACACATCGGCACACAAAGGCACACGCAAGACGCCCGTCGCCGACGGACACGATATCGTTATTGAGCAGTTTGGCCTCGCCTCCGATGCCCATGCCGGACATTGGCATCGTCAAGTCTCGTTTCTTGCCGCAGAGTCCATCCAGACAGCCCGAGACCGCGGGCTCAATGTGCACGAGGGTGATTTTGGAGAGAACTTCACCACCCAGGGCATCAATCTGCTCTCGCTCCCCCTGGGAACGCAGCTCAAGATTGGCAACGATGTCCTGGTCGAAATCAGTCAGATCGGTAAGGTCTGCCACACCCGCTGTGCCATCTACCATCTCGCCGGCGACTGCATCTTTCCCCACGAGGGCGTTTTTGGCGTGGTGCTACAAGGCGGAGAAGCCCATACCGGCGACGACATACAGGTGGTCAAGCTCGGCGATGACACCTGTTCCTTCACTCCCGCCGACGCACTCAAAGAGGTGGAGCAGGCTCGTCGCGAAGGAACCCTGTAGTTGCAAAACCCCACGTTGAAGTAGCTTTTACAGCCAAGAATCCCGTTGAAACAGGGTGCCGTAACGTTAAAGTTGAACTCTATGGTTTCTCAACAATTCATCATAACTGCAGGTCAAAGCCAAAGTCTCAAGTTCAACTTGACCCTTTGGAACCTTTAAGGTTCAAGTTGAGGTCGAAAGCAGTAGTAGAATACCGTTCGAACCATAACCTACGATTGATTGCAGAGGGACTGGATGCAGCATTCGAACCATCGCACCGCAGCGCTCGTCGCGTCGAGGCCGGCTCGTATCATCACGAGCGCCGCGCTCGCCGTTGCGCTGACGGCCACGCCGATGCTCTCCCCCGTCGCGGCCTATGCCGCCTCGCAGGCAACGCAGGATCAGCTTTCCGCCGCCCAGCAGAAGATCGAAGCCGCCACGAGCGCCT
Source organism: uncultured Collinsella sp. (assembly GCA_900548935.1). Classification (GTDB taxonomy): domain Bacteria; phylum Actinomycetota; class Coriobacteriia; order Coriobacteriales; family Coriobacteriaceae; genus Collinsella. The sequence continues at coordinate 829 of URMR01000209.1, read as the reverse complement.
ACAACGAGGCCCGCACCAAGCTCGAGGATCTGCAGAAGCAAATCGACACCAACGAGGCAAGCATCGAGCAGATCGAAGCCGAGCTTCCCGATCAGCAGGCAAAGGCAAGCTCCGCCATGCGCGATCTGTATAAGTACCAGAAGGGCACCAATCCCATCGTGAGCTTCCTGGTCAACGCACAGAGCCTTGGCGAGTTCATCACCACCTGCAGGTACACCAACCAGATCGCGAGCTCGAGCGTCGATGAGATCGAAGAGCTCAACAAGATGCAGACCGAGCTCGAGCAGAACAAGACCGAGCTTGAACAGGCTAAATCCCAACTGGAGGCCGAGCAGAAAACCGCCGAGGATGCACTGGCACAGGCCCAGCAGCTTCGCAGCGAAGCCCAGGCAAAAGCCGAGCAGGAAAATGCCGCCGAGCTGGCCAAGCTCGAGGCAGACAAGGCCGCTGCCGCCGAGAAGCTCTCGGGCGAGGGCGTGAGCGGCAACAACTCCAACAGCCAGGCCAACAACGCCAACACCACCATCGACACCACGGTGAACAGCTCGAACAGCGGCAACTCCGATTACGACTCGTTCATTAACGAGTGGACGAGCCGCATCGACAACTACCTTGCCGGTTCCCCCATGGCAGGCCAGGGTTACAACTTTGCCGTGGCAGCCTGGAACACCGGTGTTGACCCCCGCTGGTCCCCTGCCATCGCCTGCGTCGAGAGCAGCAAGGGTCTCTATTGCGCCGGCTCCTATAACGCCTGGGGCTGGAGCGCCCGCGGCGGCTGGCGGAGCTTTGGTAGCTGGAGCGAGGGCATCTCTGCCCACGTTGCCTACCT
>URMR01000208.1 GCA_900548935.1 uncultured Collinsella sp. | reverse complement strand
GTCAACCGCCCCGACTTTACGACGGCCTCGCGCGAGTGTGCTCGCCGCCTCTGCCCGTTTTTCCCTGATAAATGTTTGGTCCACGGCGCTCGCCGTCGTGCGGCGCATGCCGATGTGGTGGTCACCAACCATTCCCTGCTGTTCCGCAATGTCGCGGCCGAGGGCAGGATTTTGCCTCCGATTCGTCATTGGGTAATCGACGAGGCCCATTCCATCGAGCGCGAGGCGCGCCGTCAGTGGGCGCGCGTGGTGTCGGCGGACGAATCACGCGTTCTGTTTGAGCGCCTGGGTGGCTCGAGCACCGGCGCGCTAAGCCAGGTTTCCCGTGATTTGGCAACCTCCGAGGGCTCTACGCTCTATCTGGGCCTTACTGCTAAGGCGACGTCGACGGTTGCGCGCGCGAGCATGGCAATCGCCGACGTGTTCGATGGCGTTCGCGAGCTCGGCCGCCGTGCCCGTGGGGGTTATGACAATGCCAATCTATGGATTGGCCCCGAGTTGCGCGAATCTGACGACTGGCATGATTTCTTACAGTCGGCCTACACTGCCATCGACGCATTGGAACAAGCTGACAAGAGCGTCGATGCGCTGGTGCAAGCCGTCGCCGCCGACAAGCCCGAGGTTGTTGTCGACCTGGGTGATATCTCGCGCCGCCTACACGAGCTGGCCGAGAACCTCAAACTCATCATTGATGGCACCGATGAACACTACGTGTATTCGCTGCAGGTCAATCGCAGGTTGCGCGCCGGCGGAGAGTCAATGACCGCAGAGCGCATCGACATTGGCGAGGCCTTGGCAACCGAGTGGCTGCCCGAGGTTCACACGGCTGTCTTTGCCTCGGCGACCATGACGGTGTCCAAAAGCTTTGAACACTTTAACCACGCGGTCGGCCTCGATCGCATCGGTGCTTCAACATCCTCATCGTTGCACTTGGACTCGAGCTACGACTTCGATTCGAACATGGCTGTAGTCGTTGCGGGCGATATCCCCGATCCGCGCGATCGTGAGAGCTATCTTACGGCGCTCGAGCGCGTGCTGGTCGACGCCCATCTTGCCATGGGCGGATCGGTGCTCACACTGTTCACCAATCGGCGCGACATGGAAGACCTGTACGCCCGCGTTGAGCCCAAGATGGCCCGTGCGGGCCTGGAGCTCAACTGCCAGCAGCGCAACTCATCTCCTCGTCGCCTGCGCGACCGGTTTATCAACGAGCCGACCTCGTCGCTTTTTGCTCTTAAGGCCTTTTGGGAGGGATTCGACGCCAGCGGCGAGACGCTGCGCTGCGTCATCATTCCCAAACTGCCGTTCTCGAGCCCTACGGACCCGCTCTCGTGCGAGCGCAACCTGCGCGAAGACCGCGCTTGGGCGCGCTATTCGCTGCCCGAGGCGGTGCTCGAGGTCAAGCAGGCGGCCGGCCGCCTTATCCGCTCGTCGACCGATTGCGGCGTGCTGATTCTGGCCGACCCGCGCCTGGTGACGAAGGGCTACGGAAAGAAGTTCTTAACGTCGCTGCCCACGAGCTCCTACCAGCGCATCGAATCGGCGCAGATCGGGCACTATCTGCAACTGTGGCGCGCACGCCACGAGCGGCGGCGCTAAAGCGGACAGACGAGGGACGCTTTGACAGGGCGGGGTCATCCAAGATGTGGATGGCTCCGCCCGCTGCAATTATCTGGCTCAGTAGCCAACGCTCGGAGCCGTAATGCACGGTTACCGTTGCCATGTCTGCTCCGCTGCGCTCGATTAGGGTGATGCCGGCCCAGTCCAGATGCTCCGCCATATCGAATGGCATCAAGAGCTTTGCACTACGCTGCGTCCGGGCAAGGGAATCGTGGAGGGATGCGACGTCCGGTGCGTGAGGCACGACGGAGTCTTCCGTCAAGGCGAGTCCCTCGATTTTATCCATGCGATAGGTGCGCTGCTCATCGACTGCGATGTCCCAGGCAATCAGGTATGTTTGGTCGCCGTTTGCCGTAATGCGCAAGGGGTCGACCAGACGCTCGCGTGGCCGTGCATCGTCCATCGAGCGATACGAGATGCGGCAGCGAACGCCGTCCTGAATGGCGCAGCTCAGCTGCTGCCAGTGCGATCCGTGGTTGACGGTGTCAAAGACGCGCTGGTTATAGCCAAGCTCTTCGGGTAGAAGGGCATGTCGAATCCGAGCTGCCGTCTGCGGCTCGATCCCCAACGATTCAAGTTCGTGGTTGAGCACAGCGCCCTCGGCGGCACTCAGGCGCAACGGTAGCACACGCCCGGCGTCACCGGTGAGGACCACACGCTCGCCGCGGCATTCGCAGATGATGCGCGCGCCCGATTCTCGGTCCGCGAGCGTCGAGACGATCTCGAGAATCTCGTCGAGCGACACCCCTGTGATGTCAAAGCGACTGCAAATCTCGGTTCGAGTCATGCCGCTCTCGCCGGCGGCGTAGAGGGCCTCCATGATGTCGATGGCGCGCGAGAGCCTCTGCTCGCTGGTGAGTTTACGCACGGGCATGCTCGTGCACCGTCCTTTCGATGAGGTGGTTCCACGCCTGCTTGAGCGATTTGGGGGCCATGGGCCTCATGCCGTCCATGGCGTGGGCCATGCAAAATGAGGCGGCGACTTCAAGATCGCGCACGTCAACGGTCCAGGTCCATCCCACATCGGTGTGT
>URMR01000207.1 GCA_900548935.1 uncultured Collinsella sp. | reverse complement strand
TGCCGAGTTGGTGTCGACCGGTGAGGTCGCATGGCTGCGCGCCCTCATGTCCATGACCTTCGATTCGCTCTTGGCCGAGAGGGTCGACCCCCATTCCGCAGCTTTTTTGCTGGGGCTTTCGCATGTTTGGGCTGCGACGCACACCGATCAGCGTCTCCGTGCGATGGAATTCATGTTGGGTCGGTGATGATGCGCAGGCGCGGGCTGCTTGTGGTATCATGCCACCCTGTTGGTACCTCGACCTTGGTTGCTCGCTCCACCGGCGGCTTCCCAGTCCGAGGCGAATCGAGTCGCCTGCGGGCGACGTAAAACGAAAGGTGAAACAATGACTGTTTCCAAAGAGCGCAAGGCGGAGCTGACTGCCCAGTTCGGTAACACCCCGGTCGACACCGGCAACCCCAAGGTTCAGGTCGCCATCCTGACCGAGCGCATCAAGGAGCTGACCGAGCACATGAAGTCCCACCAGAAGGACTTCCACACCCGTCGTGGTCTGCTCATGCTCGTCGGCCGTCGTCGTCGTCTTCTCTCTTACATCAAGAAGAGCGACATCGTCGAGTACCGTGAGCTCATCAAGGCTCTGGGCATCCGCGACAACATCCAGTAAGGATTTGTACATGCTAAGAGCGTCCTGCGCAGCGGGGCGCTCTTTTTGTGTAAGGGCGTGAACAATCACGCTCTGAAGCGTGGCGGGGGCAGGGGGCCCGCGTCACATGAGAAGCCCGCAGGCAAGGGGCCTGTGGGGTAAAGGAGAACAATGACACTCGTATCCAAGACCTTTGAGCTGTACGGCAAGACCTACACCTTTGAGTCGGGCGAGCTTGCCAAGCAGGCCACCGGCGCATGCCTGGTCAAGCAGGGCGACACCACGATGCTCGACACCGTGGTCGTCTCCAAGGAGCGCAAGAACTACGACTTCTTCCCGCTGACCGTCGACTTCAACGAGAAGATGTACGCCGCCGGCCGCATCCCGGGCGGCTACCTCAAGCGTGAGGGCCGTCCCAGCGAGAAGGCCACGCTCACTGCTCGCATGATCGACCGTCCGATCCGCCCGAGCTTCCCGGACGGCTTCCGCAACGAGGTGCACATCGTCGCTACCTCGCTCGTCGCCGACCAGGTCAACCCCTTCGATGTCATCAACGTCATGGGTGCATCCCTGGCCATGACGCTCGGCGGCGTGCCCTTCGAGGGCCCGCTTGCCTGCGTGCGCATCGGCCGTAACGTGGAGACCGGCGAGTTTATCGTCAACCCCACCTACGAGGAGCGCGAGAACTCCGATCTGGACCTGGAGCTGGGCGGCTCTGCCGACTTCATCTCGATGGTCGAGGCCGGCGCCGAGGAGATCTCCGAGGACGACATGCTCGCCGCCATGAAGTTTGGCCAGGAGGCCCTTGCTGCTTTCTGCCAGGCTCAGGACGAGTTCGTTGCCGAGTGGGAGCAGGTCAACGGCCCCATCGTCAAGAAGGAGTACCCGCTCGACCAGCCCGTCGAGGAGGTCCAGGAGCGTATCTTCGCCCACTACGACGAGATGGCAGCCGCCCTTCGCGACGCCGACAAGCTCTCCCGTATCGGCAAAGTCGAGGCTCTGAAGGAGTCCATCCGTGCCGAGTTCACCGAGGAGGAGCAGGCCGCTTGGGAGCGCGAGATCCCCGTGGCGCTCAAGAAGCTCGAAAAGAAGGCCATGCGCACCATGGTCGTCGAGACTGGCGAGCGCGTCGACGGCCGTGCCGCCGATGAGATTCGCCCCATCATGGTGAAGGACAACTATCTGCCGCTCGTTCACGGCTCCGGCCTGTTCCAGCGCGGCCAGACCCAGGTGCTCTCCGTCCTGTCGCTCGGCATGCTCAACGAGGGCCAGCGTCTGGATACCATCGAGCCCACCGAGGGCAAGCGCTACATGCATCACTACAACTTCCCGCCCTTCTGCACGGGCGAGACCGGTCGCATCGGTAGCCCCAAGCGTCGCGAGATCGGCCACGGCAACCTGGCCGAGCGCGCCCTGCTTCCTGTGCTCCCTGACGAGAACGAGTTCCCCTACGCCATCCGCGTCGTCTCCGAGGTCATGGAGTCCAACGGTTCCTCTTCGATGGCTTCGACCTGCGGCTCCACGCTCGCCCTTATGGACGGCGGCGTGCCCATTAAGCGCCCGGTCTCCGGTATCGCCATGGGCCTGATCCAGGAGGAGGGCAAGACCGTGGTCCTGTCCGACATCCAGGGTCTCGAGGACTTTCTGGGCGACATGGACTTTAAGGTCACCGGCACCACCGAGGGCATCACCGCTCTGCAGATGGACAACAAGGCCACCGGCCTCACCTTCGACATCCTGGCCCGCGCCCTGCAGCAGGCCAAGGAGGGTCGCGCCTTCATTCTGCAGAAGATGCTCGATGTGATCCCCGAGCCGCGCCACACCACGCGCAGCACCGCCCCGCGCATCGTCTCCATCCAAGTTCCGACCGATAAGATTCGCGACGTCATCGGTTCCGGCGGTAAGGTCATCCGTGGCATTCAGGACGAGACCGGCGCTTCGGTCGACATCCAGGAGGACGGTACCGTCTTTGTCGGCGGCACCGGCGAGTCCGTCGATCAGGCCGTCGAGCGCATCAAGCTCATCATCAAGGTTCCCGAGCCGGGCGAGGAGTACACCGGTCGTGTGGTCTCCATCCAGCCC
>URMR01000206.1 GCA_900548935.1 uncultured Collinsella sp. | reverse complement strand
CGATATCGTCAATGCCCTCGCGGAAGAATTCGGTTGGGACATTCTGGACGGGGAGGGCGGCATTCGCCGTAATGTCCTCGCTGCTCGAGCTTTCGCTTCTCCTGATACAGTTGCGCGGCTCAATGGTATCGTTCACCCAGTTCTCATCGAACAACTGTCACTGAGGATTCTTGATCCGGTTTGCTGCACGGTTTCGTCCCCCCGTTATCCCTTTGCGGTTGTCGAGGTTTCAGCTCCGACTGGTTTTGAGGATGCTTTTGGCCTAGCTGATGAAATTCTGGTTATCAGCGCTCCTTTAGCAGTTCGTCGCGAGCGTGCCATTCATCGTGGTATGGAGTCCTCTGATTTTGATGCTCGCTCTGCATGCCAACCTGATGAGGCTTCGCTTTGCAATCTCGCTACGACGGTAATCGATAATGCGGCAGGCGATAATTCGCTCTTTGAACAACTGGACGCATGGCTTTCGCGTCATAGCTTCGGGGATGTAGCGGATAAGGAGGAGGCCGATGTCTAAGACACGTTTCTTTACGTGGTATCGCGTGGCGTCACTCGCCGTTGTGTTCGTCTTCGGCCTTATTTCGCTCGTCTATTCGTATGCTCCTGCTGCTTTCTTTAAGCCGCTGTATCCGATTGACTACGAGGTATATGTAAAGCAATCCAGCATTTCGCATAACCTGGATCCGTATCTGGTGTGCGCTGTCATTAAGTCGGAATCGAATTGGGATCCCGAGGCCGAGTCGAGTCAGGGTGCTCAGGGATTGATGCAGCTGATGCCCGAGACTGCCCAGGATATGATCGCCAAGGGCCTTGTTGACGGTGACGAGTATTCGGCCGACAACCTTAACGATCCGGCTACGAATATCGAGTTTGGCTGCGCATACCTCTCGTATCTTCTAACCTATTTCAACGGGTCGACGGACAGTGCCATTGCCGCCTATAACGCCGGCATGGGCAATGTCGACGGATGGGCGCAGCAGGGTACGTCGCTTCATAATGCAATCACCTTTCCCGAGACGCAGGCTTATCTGATTCGCGTCAATAATGCCTGGGTTCGCTATAAGACCCTCTATCCCGACCAGTTCGTATAGGACTATGCCTGCCGCCTGCGTATACTGCAGATGTATGAGTTAGGAGTATCCATGGCGGATTTTGAAGTTGAGCGTGTTGGCGGAGAGCTCAAACGTTTTGGCGTTGAGGGCTCTGATGTGCCGTTTAAGGTCGTGTCTCCCTATGAGCCTGCAGGTTCCCAGCCGAAGGCCATTGAGTCGCTTGTACAGGGCGTGAGGGACGGAGACCGCTATCAGGTTTTGCTGGGCGTGACTGGTTCGGGCAAGACCTTCACGATGGCAAAGACTATTGAGGCCCTGGGAAAGCCGACGCTGGTCATGGCTCCGAATAAAACGCTCGCCGCTCAGCTTGCGAGCGAGCTCAAAGAATTCTTTCCCAACAACGCCGTGGTCTACTTCGTCTCGTACTACGACTACTATCAGCCCGAGGCATATGTACCGCAGAGTGATACGTATATCGAGAAAGACTCCTCGATTAACGAAGAGGTCGAGATGCTGCGCCATCAGGCAACGGCATCGCTGCTTTCTCGACGCGATGTGATTGTCGTCGCATCGGTCTCGTGCATCTATGGCATCGGTTCTCCCGAGGACTATGCGGGCTTGGCACCGAACGTCGATAAGAAGGTGCCGCTCGAGCGCGATGACTTTATCCATGCACTTATCGACATTCAATATGATCGTAATGACTATGACCTGGCACGCGGCACGTTCCGCGTGCGCGGCGATGTTGTCGACGTGTATCCGCCTTATGCCGAGCATCCGTTGCGGTTTGAGTTCTTTGGCGACGAGGTCGAGCTGATTGCCGAGATCGACGAGGTCACCGGAGAGATGCTGCGTGAGTACGAGGCCATTCCCGTGTGGCCGGCCTCGCACTACGTGACTGAGAAGCCTAAGGTCAAAGCGGCTCTGAAATCAATCAGTGAAGAGTGCGAGAAGCGTGTGGCCGAGCTCAAGGCGACTGATAAACTGCTCGAGGCACAGCGTCTGCAGCAGCGCACCGACTATGATCTCGAGATGCTCGAGACCATGGGTTTTTGTAACGGTATCGAGAACTACTCGCGTCATCTGGATGGTCGAAAACCGGGCGAGCCGCCGTTTACCCTGATCGATTACTTTCCTAAGGATATGCTCTGCATCATCGATGAGAGCCATGTGACGGTGCCGCAGATCCGCGGCATGCACGAAGGTGACCGCTCGCGTAAGGTGACGCTGGTGGAGCATGGTTTTCGTCTGCCTTCGGCACTCGATAACCGCCCACTTCGTTTCGATGAGTTTGAGGCGAGGATCCCCCAGTTCATCTACGTCTCGGCCACGCCGGGCGACTATGAGCTGCGGGTTAGCCAGAACGACGTTGAGCAGATCATTCGTCCGACCGGCCTGCTCGATCCCAAGATTGACGTGCGGCCGGTCCGAGGCCAGATTGACGATCTTGAGGACGAGATTCGCGAGCGCGTTGCCCGCAAGGAACGCGTGCTGGTGACCACGCTCACCAAGCGCATGGCCGAGGATCTGACCGATCACCTGCTCGACGCTGGCATTAAGGTCAACTACATGCATTCCGATACAGCGACGATGGACCGTGTCGAGATCCTGCGAACGCTGCGCGAGGGAAAGATTGATGTTCTCGTTGGCATCAACCTGCTCCGCGAG
>URMR01000205.1 GCA_900548935.1 uncultured Collinsella sp. | reverse complement strand
TCTCGATGCAAAAGGTCGTCTATCCCTGCCTGCACCCCTTCGCGAGGAGCTTGGAGAGCACGTTCGCGTGTTCAAAGCCCTGGATGTCGATGCTCTGTACGTGTTCTCTGCCGAGGCCTTCGATAAGTGGGTCGAAGGACTCTTCGCGGGTCGTGAGGGCCACGAGGGTTTTAACCCGCGTGACATCAACGACCAGAAGCTCATGAGGGCGATCAACAAGCGCACCACGTCGATGGACGTGGACAGCGCCGGTCGTATCGGTCTTTCTGAGTCTCTCCGCAAGCAGGCGAACCTCGACCGCGAGGTCACGGTTGTGGGTAACTACGACCACCTTGAGGTTTGGGACCGCGCCGCGGCCGATGAGGACGATGACGACGAGGCTCTGCTTGACCTCTTCTTCTCGTAAGGGCAAGGCACGAGTAACGGATGGAGCGTGGGATCTTGACACAAGAATATCGGCATGAACCTGTCATGCTCGGCGAAGTGCTTGAGTCGCTGCGGCTAAAGAGCGGCTCCGTTGTCTGCGATTGCACCCTTGGCGGTGCCGGCCATTCGGTAAAGATGGCCGCGCAGGTGGGGGAGACGGGCCTTTTGCTCGGCGTCGATCAGGACGACATGGCCCTCGAGGCCGCTGGCGCCCGTCTGGACCGCGAGGTTCCCGGCGTCCCGCACCAGCTGCTGAAGGGCAACTTCGGCGACTTGGACGAGCTGCTTTGCTCGGCCGAGGTGCCCGGGGTCGATGGCTTCCTGTTTGACTTGGGCGTTTCGTCACCGCAACTCGATATCCCTGGCAGGGGCTTTTCGTATAACGAAGATGCTCCATTGGACATGCGGATGGATCCGGGTAACAACACCCTAAACGCAGCTGAGGTCATCAACACCTATAACGAACACGACCTCGCCCGGATTCTACGCGTCTATGGCGAAGAGAAATTCGCCTCGCAGATTGCACGCGAGATCGTGCGTCGCCGCGAGACCGAACCGATCGAAACCACCGGTCAGTTTGTCGAGATCATCAAGGCGGGAATACCTGCTGCCGCTCGTCGGCATGGTGGGCACCCTGCCAAGAAAAGTTTCCAGGCCATTCGTATCGAGGTCAACCACGAGCTCGATGTGCTCGAGAGAGGGCTTGATGCCGCTACCAGGTGGCTCAACCCGGGCGGGCGTATTTGCGTCATCTCGTATCACTCGCTCGAGGACCGTATCGTAAAGAACCACTTTAAGGAGATGAGCCAGGGGTGCACGTGCCCGCCGGAGATTCCGGTGTGCGTGTGCGGCAACGTGCCGATACTCAAGGTCATCACCCGCAAACCCTTGGTTGCCCAACCCGATGAGGTTGAGCGCAACCCTCGGGCGAGATCAGCCAAGATCCGCGTGGCGCAGCGCCTGTAGGCGCGACCGCGCGAAATTGGACCTCCCGCTCGCACCATAAACGAAGCTTAAACACACTACCAACGTACTCGGGATGGGAGGCGGCATATCATGGGCTACAACACTTCAAGCGCAGCACTCGCCTATGATATGAACGCCATGCCCGCCTACCGCGAGGCACCGCAGGCGCCCGCTGTCCCTCGTGAGCAGCGCACGCCGCGTTTTGATGTCTACACGGGCGCGGGCCGTCAGGCAAACCAGGCGGTAAGCCCGGTTTTCATGAGCGTTCTTAAAACGGTTTGCATCATTGCGGCTATCTTCATGACGATCGGTGTCGCGCGAGTGGCACTTGCCGGTGTTACGGCCCAGGTGCTCAACGTCAACGCAGAGCTTACCAACACGCTCGAGAAGGCGACCGACGAGAGCTCTGACCTTGAGGTCATGCATTCGGTCTATGGCGCCGACACGCGCATTCGCGACCTTGCGGGCGCTTATGGCATGGTGGAGCCCAGCGAGAGCGTTACGCTTGACTTTTCGCAGGATGCAGCCGCGGGCGCTAGCTCGACTGCGGCCGCTCACTAAATAAGACGGTAGCTGAGTATGACAAATGACTATCGCCGCGGTTCCGATGGGGGCCGCGGTTCTGGACGTCCCTCGTCGCGGGGACGTTCTGGTTATCAAGGAACGGGTCGGCAATCTTACAACGCCGGGCAGTCCCGTGGCAACGACCCGGCGTCGCGACTTCGCGGCTCGGGCGGCCCTCAAGTGCATAACACCAGGTCGCGCAAGAGTTCGTCGACCGAATGGCTCACAGGCGCGCCTCTGCCTCGCCGCAAAGCCGTCATGGGATTCATCGGGCTTGGCTTGGGCTTGGGCGTCTTTCGCCTTGCCGACTATCAAATTGTCGAAGCCGATAAACTGCGCGAGCGTGCCGATGCGCGCCGCCTGCTTGCGCAGACCCTCTATGCCAAACGCGGCACCATCTACGACCGCAACGGTAACGTGCTGGCGTCGTCGGTCGAATGTCGCAACATCGCCGTGAACCCGCAGCTTGTCGAGGATGTCGACAAGACGGTGTCGGCGCTGGTCAAGGCAACTGGAATCGATAAAAAGACCTGCCGCAAGCTCGTCGAGTCCGATGGCACCTGGGTGTATATCAAGCGCCAGGTGGACGAAGACGATGCTGCGGCGCTGGAGAAGAAGAACCTGCCCGGCGTGCTTTTTGAGCAGGCCATGAAGCGCGTATATCCATACGGCAATCTGGCATCGCAGGTGCTGGGTGTAGTGAATGTAGACAACGACGGCTTGACGGGTCTCGAAAAGCAATACAACAAGCTTCTGACCGGCACG
>URMR01000204.1 GCA_900548935.1 uncultured Collinsella sp. | reverse complement strand
CGGGTACTGCCTTCCGTCAGGCTGCCATCGACGGCGCCAATCCGGCTCCTGCCGCCGCGCTCGGCGAGCTTGGTCGTTGCTTCATTAAGCTCGGCCGTCCGGCGGATGCCGTGGAGACCTACCGCACGGCTATCGACTTTGCCGGCCCCCGCGACGACACGCGTGCGCTCAACGCCGGCATGGGTCAGGCACTTTCTGCCGCCGGCCGCCCCTCCGACGCACTCGACGCCTTTAACGCCGCTACTGCCGATGGCATCTACCAGCTCACCTCCGAGCAGGCCGACGAGCTTGCCCGCGTGCACGATTCGCTTGCCGCGCTGTCTGCCCAGACGGCTATGGCCACGGCTCCGGCGCCCGCGATGGATGCTCCGGCCGTTGACCCGCTCGACCCCACGGGTGCTACCGGTCAGTTTATGCCCGACCCCTCGGACACCGGCTTCTTTACCCTGTCCGAGTCCGAGATGGTTCAGCAGGACCGCAAGGAGGCCAAGGTCCGTCGTCGCCATCGCCACACGGGCCTCAAGGTCTTCTTGGTGCTGCTTCTGCTGATTGTCCTTGCCGCAGGCGGTCTTGGCTTTGCCTACACGCGCGGCCTGGGCTTCCCTTCGCAGGAGTCTGTTGTCACCGACCTGTTCCAGGCCGCAGGTGACGGTGATACCGCCAAGGCCGAGTCCTGTCTGGCCTCCAGCCTGTCCGAGGACGCCAAGTCGATGATCGTTTCCTCGATTCCGCAGGGCGCCACCGTCTCCATCGAGGGCATGGATCAGTCTATGACCGAGACCACCGCCAAGGTCAAGGCGTCGCTGTCCAAGGGCGGCGAGCAGGAGTACACCGTCAAGTTCGTGCGCTCCGACAACCATATCGGTTGGGCCGTCTCCTCGCTCGACATCGATCTCTCGGCTGCTGACAACCAGTAGTGACCTTATGAGATTTGGCGCTGCCCGGTGCTTCACCGCAAGTGAGGTGCCGGGCTTGCGCTAGTATGATGGGCTAGTAGTTTTCCAGCAATCATCCAACACATCAGGAGTTGCGTTGTTTTCTTTGATGGATATGTTCTTCGGTAGCTATGCGGGCGATCTTGCCATCGACCTCGGCACCGCCAACACGCTTGTCTCCGTGCGCGGCAAGGGCATCGTCATTCGCGAGCCCTCTGTTGTCGCCATCGACAAGAACGATGAGCGCATCCTGGCTGTCGGTATCGAGGCAAAGCGCATGCTCGGCCGTACGCCCGGTAACATTGTGGCCGTTCGTCCCCTTAAGGACGGCGTTATCGCCGACTTCGACGTTACCGAGGCCATGCTTCGCTATTTTATCGACAAGGCGTCCGAAAAGCGCTATCCGTGGACCCCGCGTCCGCGCGTTGTCGTCTGCGTCCCCTCCGGCGTCACGTCGGTCGAGAAGCGTGCCGTATTTGAGGCCACGATCCAGGCCGGCGCTCGCCAGGCCTACCTGATCGAGGAGCCCATGGCTGCCGCTATCGGCGCCGACCTGCCCGTCGAGGAGCCCACCGGCTCCATGGTCATCGACATCGGTGGCGGTACCACCGAGGTCGCCGTTATCGCTATGGGCGGTATCGTCGTCTCGCAGTCCATCCGTATTGCCGGTGACGAGTTCGATCAGGCCATCCTCACGCACGTTCGCGATGCCTACAACCTGGCCATCGGCGAGCGTACGGCAGAGGACATCAAGATCAAGGTCGGCTCCGCTGTGCCGCTCAAGGACGAGCTCGATGTCGAGGTCAACGGCCGCGACGTGATCACCGGTCTGCCCAAGACCGTGCGCATCGAGAGCGAGGAGATTCGTCGCGCGCTCAACAAGCCGCTCGACGAGATGGCCAAGGCCGTCAAGGACGCCCTCGACGCCACACCGCCCGATCTTGCCTCGGACCTTATGTACTACGGCATTCTGTTGACCGGTGGCGGTGCACTGCTGCGCGGTCTCGACGTGCGCTTGCGCGATGAGACCGGCGTTTCGGTCAACGTTAGCCCTACGGCGCTCGACAACGTCGTCAATGGCTGCGCCCGCGTGCTCGAGGCCAATGCATTTGACGGTGGCTTCGTCCAGACCAATGCTTAATTTCCAAAAGGTGGATTCCATTTGGCACGATCTTCGGGTTTCTCTTCAAATCTGAATACCAAACGACAATCAACGGGTATGCGCCCGTTGATTGTTTTCAGCGTGATTTCGGTGCTGCTCCTCACGTTTTATATTCGTGAAGGCGAGGCAGGTCCGATTCACGCCGTGCGTTCGGGTGTGACGACGATTACCTCGCCGGTGCGCTTTGTGGGCTCGGCTGTGGCTGCGCCCTTCAACGCAATCGGAAACGTGTTCTCAAACCTTACGGCTTCGCAGGAGTCGCTCGACGACCTCAAAAAGCAAAACGAGGTGCTGACCTCTAAGGTCGCCGAGCTTTCCGAGGCTCAAAAGACTGCCGAGCGACTCGAGAGCCTGGTCGGTCTTCAGTCGACCTACAACCTCAAGTCCACCGCGGCTCGCATTGTAGGCGCTTCGGGCGATGCCTGGACCTCGACGGTTACCATCGACAAGGGCTCGGCCGATGGGCTTACCATCAACATGCCCGTGACGAGTTCTGCCGGTGTCATCGGTCAGATTATCGAGGTTTCGGCTAAGACTTCCACCGTCCGCCTGATCGGTGATGAGAACTCGGGCGTGTCCGCCATGGTGCAGGATACGCGCGCTCAGGGGATGCTGCAGGGGCAGCCCGACGGCACCCTGCGCCTGGAGCACGTGAGTGTCGACTCCGACGTGAAGGTGGGCGACATTATCGTGACTTCGGGCATCGGCGGC
>URMR01000203.1 GCA_900548935.1 uncultured Collinsella sp. | reverse complement strand
GGTGCTTGGCTGCCTTGGTCCTACGGCCGCGCTCGTTGCGGGCATGCAGGGGGCATGCGGGGCTACTCCAATCGTGGGTGGCGCGCTGATCGCGGCAGCGCTGCTGGGAGGCGCCGGCGTGCTGCTTTGCCGCGACGACGAGGACGAGGTTCCGGAATCGCAAATTAAGTCTCAGTTTTAGTCTCGACCTAAATGCAACAGGCCTTCGCGAATGACGGAATCCTCGCGAAGGCCTGTCTGCTTGTATTGCGCGCGTCGCGATGCGGCCGAGGCTACCAGCTGCTTTCTGTTTCGCGAATCCTCTGGTAGAGCCAATCGTTTTGCGGCACTTGGATATCGTGTTTGGCTGCGAGGCGGCAGATGGTGCCCGCGAACTCATCAACCTCGGTTTTGCGCCTTGCGACGCGGTCTTGAGCCATCGAGGGCATGCCGTCGGGGTCGATTCCCTCGATGATATGCACCATCTGCGTCAGGTCTGCCTCGGTCAGCTCAATGCCCTCGGCGTTGGCGACCGCAAGCGTTTCACGCATGGCGGAAATAAAGCAGCGACGCTGCTCGGAGCCCGGCTCCGTGGCGCTTCCGTAGGTCCCGCCGTACGCCATACAGGTCTGGTTGATGCCATCGTTGAGCATGAGTTTGGCCCACATGCGGTGCGCAATGTCGCTCTCGACGGTATGGGCGATGCCGCAGTGTGTGTAGAGCTCGTCGATGGCGGTGACGGTAGCGGGCTCGGTGTCTGCTGCCGCGCCAAAGCGAATCTCGCCCGTATTGGTAAAGGTGAGCGCGCCGTCGAGGAACACGGCGTCCATGCCCTGGCAAATACCAAGAACGGTATGCTTCCAGCCAAAGCGCTCGGCAATCTTTTGCTCACTCGTAATGCCGTTGCACAGCGAGGCGATGAGCGTGTTGGGTCCCACGACGCGCTCCATAGTCTTGAGTGCTTGGTCGAGTCCCGTCGTCTTGACCGTGAGAATGACCAGATCGGCGGGCGTTGCCTCGCTGGCGCGCACTGACTTGAGTGCGCAGGGCTCGCCGTTGACCGTAAGGGCGTCGCCTCCGTGACGCTCGAAACGGGCGTCATCCATAACGTATTCGACGGCGTCGTTGCCGAGGGCCTTGGCAATCATGCTGCCGTAGAGCAGGCCGACGCCGCCCTTGCCGATAAAGGCAACCTTGTTGATCTGCACGTGAATCATCTCCTCACAAAAAGGCGCCCGCGTGCGGGGCGCCTGGTGGATTGTATGCCGCTGGAGCATGCAGCGTGCACCGGAGGCGGAATTTAGAAGAACAAACGCATGGGAACTTATGCCGCGGGGCAGATGGCAAAAACGCGTGCGGGATATCCAACGCCATCGCGCACCTTGGGGAAGGTGCAGAAGATGACAGCGCCTGTGGCGGGAAGTTCGTCCAGATGGTCCATGACCTCGATTTGGTAACGATCGACCGAGAGGATGTATTGTTCTCCGGGATAGGGGTAGGCATCCTCTCGTGTGGTCACGGACGCGGGGTCGGTGTCTGCTGGTTCGTGACCGACGGCGCCGATGTTGCGCTCTTCTACAAGCCATTTGATGGCGTCGAGGTCCCAGCCGGGGTAGTGGGGCTGGCCGTCCTTGTCCTTGTTTTCGAGGTCGGCCAGCTTGGACCAGTCGGAGCGGAAGGCGACGAATGCGTCCTCGGGAATGCGGCCGTGCTCGTCCTCCCAAGCTTTGAGGTCATCGATGGTCAGGATAAAGTCGGGATTTGCGGCGCACTCCTCGTGCTTGTCGATCACACAGAGCGGATGCATAAACTCAATGGGTTCGATCTCGCCAAGGGAACGGCCGTCAACATGGAAGTGGCGCGGCGCATCGACGTGGGTACCGTACTGCGAGGCGACCGAATACTGGAAGCAGCGCATGGGCGCGAGCATGTCCTCGGGCGTGCCGGGCAGGTAGTCGAAGAGCTTGGTGGACTCAAATGGCTTAAAGCCAAACCAGTGCGGGGTGTCGCACGAGAGCGTGTGGGTGAGGTCGACCCAGCGATAATCGGTGCTTTTGAGCTGGGATGTGAGGTTCCAAAGGTCGAGCGCGGGCATGGACGACTCCTTTCATCGGGCTTTTTGCTGATGTTAAAGCGGTGCCGTGACAGCTGGATTTCTGCTGCGTTACGATACATTCTCGATTGCGATTCCACGATGTTTCGGTCGCGTGACCATTGTGTTTCGCCTTGCCGAGCGCTGATGGCGAAGGGAGGGTCCGTGCAATACCGCGTTGACCCCAAAAGTGGTAACCGAATATCTGCTCTGGGTCTGGGCTGCATGAGGTTTCCCGGTGCGCCGGGCCATCCGGACGCGAAGACAGCCGATACCATCATTTCCCGTGCGGTGGAGCAGGGGATTAATTATTTGGATACCGCGTATCTCTATCCCGGTAACGAGGCGTGCGTGGGCGCCTCGCTTGAGCGCTTGGGGCTGCGCGACCGGGTGTTGCTCGCGACCAAGTTGCCGCACGCTTCGTGTGCATGCGCAGGGGATTTCGACCGTTTCTTTGACGAGCAACTGCGTCGGCTGCGGACCGACCATATCGACTATTACCTCATGCACAATATCACCTCGCCCGCCCAGTGGGAACGTGTGGTGGCGTTGGGCATCGAGGACTGGATTACGCGCCAAAAGGCGGCGGGGCGCATTCGCCAGATTGGTTTTTCGTATCACGGCAGCGCGGCGGATTTCCTGACGATGCTTGACGCATATGAATGGGATTTTTGCCAGATCCAGTACAACTATGCCGGCGAGCGGTACCAAGCGGGAACGGCAGGACTCATGGCGGCTGCGGAGCGCGGACTCGCGGTGT
>URMR01000202.1 GCA_900548935.1 uncultured Collinsella sp. | reverse complement strand
GAGCGCGTCGCTTCGATCCGCGAGCGCGTCGAGGAGCATCGCGCCAATCGCGGCCTCAAGCCGTCACTGCACGGCTTTTTCTTCCGCGGAAAGAAACGCTAGCCGCAACAGCAAGGCCCGCCCCACAAACGTGAGACGGGCCGTTTTCGTTTGAGCAATCATGCAGCAACGTGATGGGGCAAATTAATCCACGCGCTTGTCGCCCATAAAGAAGAGCGCCACCGTACCAGGTCCGGTATGCGAGCCAATCAGAGTACCGATGTCATTGATCTCAATCTTGCCTTTAAGCTGCGGAACCTGTTCCTCAATCAGCGCCGCAACTGCCTCGGCATCCTCGCGGCACGCCGAGTGCGACATGATGCACTTACCCGAATAATCCGTACCGCCCTGCACGTGTGCCATCATGGTCTTAGCCATCTCGGAAATCGCGCGCTTCTTAGTGCGAATTTTCTCACGTGGCGACAGCTTACCTTCGCAATCGACCGTCATAAGCGGGCAAATCTTAAGCGCCGTGCCAATGATCGCGCTCGCGGCCGAAATGCGACCGCCGCGCAGGTAGCTCGACAGATCGGTCGAGAAGAACCAGTGGTGCAGGTTGAGTTTATGCTCCTCAATCCAAGCGGCCGTCTCGTCGAGTGAAGCCCCGCTATCGCGCACGTCGGCGGCATATTCCAGCAACAGACCAAAGCCCGAAGACGCCCCCAGCGAATCGATGACGCGCACCTTGCCGCCCTGGGGATAGCGATCCGCGAGCATCTGCGCTGCAACGCAGGCCGATCCATACGTGCCCGAAATACCCGACGACAACGTCAGGTGCAGCACGTCTTTACCCTCGGCAACAAACGGCTCCCAAAACTCCTCGTACTCACCCACGCTCACCTGAGACGTCTTGGGCATGGCGCCCGCGGCAATCTGGGCAAAAAACTCGTCCGGCGCAATCGACTGATACAAATCGTCCGTATAGACAACATCGTCGATCTCGTAATGAAAACAAACGACAGGGATATTGCGCGACGCAAAGAACTCACGGGTTCGATCGGCGGCGGATTCACAGGTCAGGACAAAATCACTCATATGAGGCTCCTTACTCATTACTGCGTAAATTATCGCACAGCAAGCGTGAATACGGTACAAATGTCCACTATTTACCAAATTGAACCAAAGGTAGTGAACATCTTTACCGTCATCATCTCTATCGATCCCGGAGGTATGCGCCTGCAAAGACGACTCTACATCTCCATTCAACCGCCATATCCACCTCAACTAAATCGATTTACCAAACCGTTCGGCCAACAATTCGACCTCCCATCTCCAATCGAAACAAAAGCGGCGCATACTGATAAACGCTTGACGCTGTTTTATCAGTTTTACCAACCACATCGGAAGGTGCCTCATGGTCGCATTCGATCGCAATCCGCAAAACTTCAAGTATCTGCGCCTGCTGTCGAGACAGTTCCCCACCGAGCAATCCGCATTCACCGAGATCATCAACCTCTCGGCCATCCTCAACCTGCCCAAGGGCACCGAGCATTTTATGAGCGATGTGCATGGCGAGTACGAAGCCTTTATGCACATCCTCAACAACTGCTCGGGCGTCGTGCGCGAGCATGTCGACGAGATCTTTGGCGACACGCTCTCCTTTGACGAAAAGGGCGAGCTGTGTACGCTCATCTACTACCCGCGCGAGAAGATCGACCTGGTCCGCAGCCGGCGCGAGGACTCGCCAACCTGGTACAAGACGATGCTTGACCAGCTCATCATGGTCGCTCGCTCACTTTCAAGCCGCTACACGCGCTCCAAGGTGCGCAAGGCCATCCCGCGCGACTACGCCTACATCATCGACGAGTTGTTGCACACGCACCCGGACGAGAACAACTATCGCGTGCGCTATCACGAGCGCATCGTGGAGTCCATCCTGGAGACCGCCAGCGCCGACGACTTTATCGAGTCGCTTGCTTCACTCATCAAGCGCCTCGCCGTCGACCACCTGCACTTGGTGGGCGACATCTTCGACCGCGGTGGCGGCGCGGCCAAGATTATGGACCGCCTGCTCACCTATCATTCGCTCGATATTCAATGGGGCAACCACGACCTGCTGTGGATGGGCGCCGCTGCCGGCGAGCCTGCCTGCATCGCCACGGTGCTGCGCAACAACCTGCGCTACGACAACTATGAGATTCTCGAGAACGACTATGGCATCTCGCTGCGCGAACTTGTCGCCTTCGCCGACGCCACCTATACCGCCGGTGAGTCCATCAGCCCGCTGATTAAAGCCGTTAACGTCCTGCTTTTTAAGCTCGAGGGCCAGATTATCCAGCGCCATCCCGAGTTCGACATGGCAGACCGCCTGCTGCTCGACAAAATCGATCACGACGCCGGCACGGTCACCCTCGCCGACGGCAGTGTATGGCCGCTCACGACCAACGACTTCCCCACCGTCGATCCGGCGGACCCCTACACGCTCACGCCCGAGGAGCAGCACATCATCGACAAGCTCGTATCCGAGTTTGTCACCGCCGATCACCTGCATCGCCACATCGATTTCCTCTATACCCACGGCTCCATGTATAAGGTCGCCAACGGCAACCTGCTGTTCCACGGCTGCGTACCGCTCAACGAAGACGGCACCTTTAGCAGCATGAACTGCCTGGGCACCTGGCACGCCGGCCGGGATTATTTTGATTTTTGCGACCATATCGCCCGCCGCGCCTGGCGCGTCGGCGACCGCGATGCCCTCGACTGGATGTGGTACCTGTGGATCGGCTTTAACTCACCCGCCAGCGGACGCGTGGTGCGCACGTTCGAGCGCGCCTACATCGCCGACAAGAGCACGT
>URMR01000201.1 GCA_900548935.1 uncultured Collinsella sp. | reverse complement strand
TTTTGGCTCGCGGCGCGCCCGAGCCAAAGGTCGAGGCAACACGGCCGGCGTCGGGCGAGACCCCACGATGGCGCTCGGTCCCGTAGCTGCTGCCGCCAAAGAAATCGTCGAAGCTCGATCCACCACGTGAACCAGAACCGCCGGTCGAGCGCGTATGCGAACCGAACACCTTGCCGCCATACATATCCGAGCCCATGCCCGAGCCAAAGGTGCCGTGACGGTCGCCGCGCTTCTCCCAACCCGTGCCCTCAAAACCGGCAGAACCGATGCCGCTAAACTCGATGTCCTCAAACGGAATCTCGTTGAGGAAGCGCGAGCGCGGGTTGGCAGAAGTCGAGCCGTAGGTGCGACGCGTGGCCGCATAGGTCAGGAACAGGCGCTTACGAGCGCGCGTGATGGCGACGTAGGCCAGGCGACGCTCCTCCTCGAGCTTGCCCGGGTCATCGCTGCCGCCAAAGTCGTGCACGTGCGGGAAGATACCCTCCTCCATGCCGGCCACGAACACCGCGGGGAACTCCAGGCCCTTGGCGGAATGGATGGTCATCATGGTAATGGCATGCGTCTCGCCGGCCAGGGAATCCAAGTCGGAGCGCAGGGCCAGCCACTCCATGAGTGCCGGCAGCGCCTTACAGGTGAGCGGACCGTAGGTGCGCTCGATCTCGTCGGCGTGCACGGCACCCGCCGGCAGCTCTGTCGGCACGGTATACGCGTTGCCCGCGATGGCGGCGGCCAAGGCATCCTGCGGAGACAACGCTGGAGCGGCCAGGCTATCGAGCGGATTGGCGCCCGCGGCGTCACGGGCGCCGACAAGCGCCTCAAACGAGGATGCCGGGGCGGACGGCCCCGGCTCGTGCGCGGGCGCACTCACCACGACGGACTCGGGCTCGGCAGGCACATCGGCAACACCGGCTGCGCGCAGCTCTTCCAAGCTCTCGAGCGTACCCTCGATATCCTCGTGCGTCTCCTCAAATTCGGCGGCAACGCCCAGGAATTCCTGGATGTTCTCGGCTCGGCTCTCGGACTCCATGGTACCCTCGGCGCGAAACGCCTGCAGCAGGCCCGTCTTATCGACGATCATCTCGACGACGTCCTTGAGCTCGCCGTCCATGCGGCGGCCCTCGCGCACCAGCGACACAAAGCTCGACAGGCCGTTGCGCACCTTGGCGCTAAACATGCCGGTCTCGGCGCACGCGATCTCACAAGCCTGGAAGAACGAGCAGCGGTTGTCGCGCGCCAGCCGCTCGATCTTTTGGATCGAGGTGGAGCCGATGCCGCGGCGCGGTGTGTTGATGACGCGCTTGACGCTCATCTCGTCGGCCGGGTTCACGATCATCTTGAGGTAGGCCATGACGTCGCGGATCTCGGCACGGTCGAAGAATCGCGTGCCGCCCACGATCTTGTAGGGCACGCCCGCGCGCAGGAACATATCTTCGAGAATACGCGACTGGGCGTTGGTACGGTAGAACACGGCGATGTCGTCGTAACTCGTGCCTTTGGCATGCAGTTTCTCGATCTCACCGGCAATCCAGCGGCCCTCGTCGCGCTCATCGCTCGCCTGGAAGGCCTGAATCTTCTCGCCATCGCCCTCGGCCGTAAACAGGCGCTTGTCCTTGCGCTGAGAGTTGTGGCGCACCACGGCGTTGGCGGCGTTCAGGATATGGCCCGTGGAACGATAGTTCTGCTCCAGCTTGACGGTCTTGCAGTTTTTAAAGTCCTTCTCAAAGTCCAGGATATTGGTGATGTCGGCGCCGCGCCAGCTGTAAATGGACTGGTCATCGTCGCCCACGACCATGAGGTTTTGGTACTTGGCGGCCAGTAGGTTGGCGATCTCGTACTGGACGTGGTTGGTGTCCTGATACTCGTCAACGCTAATGTAGCGGAAGCGCTCTTGGTACTTATCGAGCACCTCAGGGCGGGTGCGCAGCAGCTCGAGCGCGCGCACGAGCAGGTCGTCAAAGTCCATCGCATTGGCAGCGCGCAGGCGGCGCTCCAGCTCCAAGTAGACCTGTGCGGCCTTTTTATCGTTGGGGCTATCGGCGGACTTGAGCATGTCCTCGGGGCCGATCATGGCGTTTTTGGCCGAGCTGATCTTGCTGCGGATCATGTTGATGGGGAACTGCTTTTGCTCAATGCCGAGCGCCTGCATAATGTCACGCACCATGCGCTTTGAGTCATCGTCATCGTAGATGGTGAACTGGCCGGTGTAGCCCAGCAGGTCGGCGTCCTCGCGCAGCATGCGCACGCACATGGCATGGAAGGTGCACACCCACATACCGCGGGTGCCGCTGGGGATGAGCGCTGCCAGACGCTCGCGCATCTCAGCCGCGGCCTTGTTGGTAAACGTGATGGCCAGGACCTGCCAGGGCTTAACACCCAGGTCGCCAAGCATATGCGCGATGCGGAAGGTCAAGACGCGGGTCTTGCCCGAGCCGGCGCCGGCGAGCACCAGCAACGGGCCCTCGGTGGTCAGAACTGCCTCGCGCTGGGCGGGATTAAGGCTGTCGATGTCGACGAGCGGCTTGGTGGGTTTGGGTGCCGGCGCGGGAGCGTCGTAGATGTCGAGCGGAACGAGTTCGGGCTCCGGCGCTGCAGGGGCGGTGTATGCATCGAGCGGCACGGGTTCCGGCGCGGGCGGCACGGCGTTCTTTTCCCAGGGCAAGGGCTGGGTCATGGGCGACTCCTCATCTGACGGACGGCGCGCCTGCGGGCAGCGCCATAGTTTGAGCCGTACCAGTATACCGAGCCGCGCGGACACCGACGCAAATCACACCACGACTCCGCGTGCCACCGTCGGGCCCGCCCCAACGGATTTGGTGCAATGGGGTCAGGTTAGTCTGCACCAACCAATTGACAATCACGAAACCGCCGATGTCATGGCAGCAGC
>URMR01000200.1 GCA_900548935.1 uncultured Collinsella sp. | reverse complement strand
GGCCCAAGCTATAGAATTCCCACAGGGCCTCGTCTTCCTTATCAGGGTTGTCGAGCTTGTTCACCAGCAGAAAGACCGGCTTGTCGCAGCGCTTGAGCATGCGAGCGACCGACTCGTCCTCCTCGGTGACGCCGGTGCGGCCGTCGACCACAAACAGGATGACGGCGGCTTCCTCGGCGGCGGCGAGGGCTTGGTCGCGGATGGACGTGGCAAAGACGTCGTCGCTCTTGAGCGGCTCGATGCCGCCCGTGTCGACGATGGTGAACTCGCGGCCGTTCCAATCGACCGTGTGGTATGAGCGGTCGCGCGTGACGCCGCGGGACTCGTGGACGATGGCGTCCGAGGTCTGGGCCAGGCGGTTGACGAGCGTGGACTTGCCCACGTTGGGGCGTCCGACGACGGCGACGATAGGTTTCATCTGCACTCCTTTAATGGGTAGGGACAGCGGAATTAGTAGAGTCGGCAGGCACAATGCCAAGGATATGCTGCAGAGTATCGAGCAGCTCATGTGGCATGGTCGACACCACATGAACCTCGGCGCCGCGACTGGTAAGGCTTGCGAGTAAATCGTCACGATGATACTCGTCAAGGGTCATACCATCGGCGTTGAACATGAGCTTAGGCACAAAGAGCATAACCCCCGACAGGTCTTGCGGCAGCTGCTCCAAGATGTCGCAGGCGACGATGAGGCCGGTCACGTCCACGTTGCCGCCAAAGTAGCGATTCTTGATGGCCGTGACGGTGCCGGCGAGCCCCTGCGGCGATTCCACAAAACGCGCCACCGTATCGCGCGCGCTGGCGCCCGAAAGACACAGCAGGTGCTGGCCACGGGCGGCGATTTCCTCGCGAACGCGGCGCAGGCGCTCGGCGTCGGCGGCGAGCACGTTGTCGGTCTCGTCCAGATAGGAGCGGATCATGCCGATGCCGTCGTAGTACTGTGGGTATCCGTCGTAAAAGTCGGCCTCGGGTGGCTCGACGCCGGCATCCAGGTAGAACTCGTCGCTCATCTGGAAGGTATGGCGGCCAAAGCGCTCGAAGGCACGGTCCTGGAAGGGCCGGATCATGGCGATAGTCTCGCGCGCCAGCTCGGGCTTATCGCTGTAGGACCAGGTAAAGCGATTCTGGTGCTTGGTAAAGCCCAGCGGCACAATGCCCAGGCTCGTGATCTGCTCGTGCTCCTCGCAAAAGCGTAGGGTCTTTTGCAGTTCCTCACCGTCGTTCATGCCGGGACACAGTACGATCTGCGCGTGAATCTCGATGCCGGCGGCCATGATGGCCTCGAGTACGTCCATGCCGCGCTGGGCGTTGCGTCCCATCATGCGGCGGCGGACATCGGGGCTCACGGCGTGGACCGACACGTTCATGGGGCTCATATTGCGTTGAATGACGTTTTGAACATCATTATCGGTGAGGTTCGTGAGCGTGACAAAGTTGCCCTGCAAAAAGCTCAGGCGGTAGTCGTCATCGCGGATATAGAGCGTGGAGCGACCGCCCTTGGGCAGCATCGTCATAAAGCAGAACACGCAGGCGTTTACGCAGGTACGCATGCCATCGAAGATGGGGCCATCGAACTCCAGACCCCAGTCCTCGCCGGGAAAGCGATCGAGCTCAACGGGGGTGACGGTGCCGTCGCGCGGGTCGAAAACCTCCAGCTCGACGGTGTCGTCGTCTGCCTCCCAGAGCCACACAATCATATCGGTCAGCTGCTCGCCGTTGACCGTAAGCACGCGCATGCCCGGCTCGATACCCACATCCCACGCGGGCGATTCGGGACGCACGTTTTTAACGAGCGCGCCCTCACCCGGCTCGGGGTCGCGGCTGCGCCCGTAATCGGCCACCTCGGCGGCGTATGCGGGTACGGTCTGGTCCATGATTAGCGGCAAAGCTCCTTGATGCGCTCGACGGCGCGCTCGATGTGTTCTTGCGGGGTGGAGGCTCCGGCGGTGATGCCGATGTGGTGAGCGTCGGTAAACCACGCGGCGTCGAGCTCGCTTGCCTCCTCGATGTGATGCGTGCGTTCGCAGACATCGGCGCAAATCTGCGCCAGGCGGCGGGTGTTGCCCGAGTTCTTGCCTCCCACCACGACCATGCAGTCGCAGCGGTTGGCAAGTGCGGCTGCTGCCTGTTGACGCTCACTCGTGGCGGCGCAGATGGTGTTGATCACACGCAGCTCCTGTACGCGCGGGGTGATGGAGGCCACAACCTCGGCCAGGTTCTGCGCGGTTTGGGTGGTCTGCACAACCAGGCCTACCTTGCCCTTGAGCGGCAGCGCGTCCGCATCGGCGGCGCAACTCACGACCTGTGCGTCATCGCCGGCGTGGCCCAGGATGCCCTCAACCTCGGGATGGCCCGGCTCGCCCACGACGAGCACGCGATAGCCCTCGCGAACCAGGCGCTCGGCGGCTACGTGGACCTTCTTCACGTAAGGGCAGGTAGCGTCGACCACGTCGAGGCCGCGCTCGCGAGCGGCCTCGATCACCTGCGGCACCACGCCGTGTGCGCGAATGATCACGGTGCCCGATGCGGCATCGTCCAGGGTGTCGGCCAGACCGACGCCTGCCTCGGCAAGCTCGCGCACCACGATGGGGTTATGGATGAGCGGACCCAAGGTATGGACCTGAGTGCGCTCCCCTGCCTGCGGCGCGGCGGCTAGCGCCATATCGAGCGCACGCTGTACGCCGTAGCAAGTACCGGCGTGGGCGGCGATCTCGATGGTAGGCGCGGTTGCCTGGTCGGACGCAGTCGCGGCGGTGTTCGTCACGTTCTCGCTCATGGCTAGAACCTGCCCGGATGCTCGGCGCACAGCTCGTCTCGCATGGCGTAGACGCGGTTCATGGCCTCGGACTCAAACCATTCCAGGCGCTCCGTGCGCTTAAGCCCAGCCGGTGCGTCGGAAAGCGAGACGGCCTTGCCGGCGCGGATCCAACACTTCTTGGGACGCATGATCTTTTTGCCCGCGGGCGTGATG
>URMR01000199.1 GCA_900548935.1 uncultured Collinsella sp. | reverse complement strand
CACTCCGAGCGGCAAGCTGCTGGGCATTGTTGCATCTCGTGACTACCGCATCAACCACACTCCGGATGATGCCCCTGTCACCACCTTCATGACTCCCATTGAAAAGCTGGTCACTGCACCGGAGAACACCTCCCTGCACGACTGCAACAACATCATCTGGGACAACAAGATCAACACCCTGCCGCTGGTGGATGCCGAGGGCAATCTGGTGTATATGGTATTCCGCAAGGACTACGATTCCCACAAGGCAAACGTCAACGAGCTGCTGGATAAGAACAAGAGCTACGTTGTAGGCGCCGGCATCAACACCCGCGACTACGCCCAGCGCGTGCCCGCACTGGTAGAGGCCGGTGTGGATGTGCTGTGCATCGACTCCTCTGAGGGCTACTCCGAGTGGCAGAGCCGCACCATCGGCTGGATCCGTGAGCACTACGGCGACACCGTGAAGGTGGGCGCAGGCAACGTTGTGGATGCCGAGGGCTTCCGTTTCCTGGCAAAGGCCGGTGCAGACTTCGTCAAGATCGGCATTGGCGGCGGTTCCATCTGCATCACCCGTGAGACCAAGGGTATCGGCCGTGGCCAGGCCACCGCGCTGATCGACGTCTGCCGCGCTCGCGATGAGTACTACGAGGAGACCGGCGTCTACGTGCCCGTGTGCTCCGACGGCGGTATCGTCTACGACTACCACATGACGCTCGCCCTTGCCATGGGCGCCGACTTTATGATGCTGGGCCGCTACTTCGCCCGCTTTGACGAGAGCCCGACCGAGCGCGTCAACGTCAACGGTCAGTACATGAAGGAGTACTGGGGCGAGGGTTCTGCGCGTGCCCGCAACTGGCAGCGTTACGACCTGGGCGGCGCCGCGAAGCTTAGCTTCGTCGAGGGCGTCGACTCCTACGTTCCCTACGCCGGTTCCCTTAAGGACGGCGTGGGCGGCACGCTCTACAAGGTCAAGTCCACGATGTGCAACTGTGGCGCCCTCTCGATCCCCGAACTCCAGGAAAAGGCACGCCTGACCCTGGTCAGCTCGACCTCGATCGTCGAAGGCGGCGCCCACGACGTTGTAGTCAAAGATTCGCAGCAGTCCGTATCTTATCGATAAGGTAAGAGCCTCACATAAAGGTTGAGTATCAACCACGTTATTTAGATAAAGCGAGATGCCCGCAAGTCGCAGGCATCTCGCTTGTCGTATTTGCTATCATCAGTCAAGTTAACCTTAGGGTCGGGCGGCTTGGCTTTGTTCGCTACAAGTTCCGCACGCAAAGAAGAGCGCAGGACTGTCCGCAGTAGCGAATAAAGCCAAGCCGCCCGACCCCAGCTAAGATTAAAGGAGCTGATATGTGCGATTGCACAGATCATAAGGACGAGATCCCTGCCTACGACGCGCAGGCCATTGAGTCCAAGTGGATGAAGGCCTGGGAGGACTCCAACCTCTTTGCCGTCGACACCGACGACAGCAAGCCCAAAAAGTACGTGCTCGAGATGTTCCCGTATCCGTCGGGCGACCTGCACATGGGTCATGCTCGCAACTATACCATTGGCGATGCCATGGCCCGTCAGGCCCGCATGCGCGGTTATGACGTGCTGCACCCCATCGGCTTTGACGCCTTTGGCCTGCCTGCCGAGAACGCCGCCATCAAGCACAACACGCAGGCTGCCGCCTGGACGTATAAGAACATGGACCAGGCGCTCGCCACGATGAAGCGCATGGGCTTCTCCTACGATCTGGATCGTATGGTCAAGACCTGCAGCCCCGACTACTACCGCTGGGGTCAGTGGATCTTTGAGAAGCTGTGGGAAAAGGGCCTGGTCTACCGCAAGAAGAACCCGGTCAACTGGTGCCCCACCTGCAAGACCGTTCTGGCCAACGAGCAGGTCACCGAGGGCAAGTGCTGGCGCTGCGGCACCGAGCCCGAAAAGCGCGACCTTGAGCAGTGGTACTTCAAGATTACCGAGTACTCCCAGGAGCTGCTCGACGACCTGGAGAAGCTCCCCGGCTGGCCCGAGCGCGTCAAGCAGATGCAGGCCAACTGGATCGGCCGCTCCGAGGGCGCCGAGGTCGACTTTACCCTGTGCGACGCCAACGGCGATCCCATTGAGGGCGACGAGGGCAAGATCACCGTCTTCACCACGCGTGCCGATACGCTCTTTGGTGTGTCCTTCTTTGTCCTGGCTCCCGAGTACGCCCGTCTTCACGAGCTCGTCGAGGGCACGGAGTACGAGGAGGCCGTGACCAAGATCGTCGAGGACTCCAAGCATATCTCTGCCGTCGAGCGTGCCCAGGGCACCCTCGAGAAGCACGGTGCCTTTACCGGCCGCTACGTGGTGAACCCCGTGAACGGCGAGAAGGTCCCTGTGTGGGTTGCCGATTATGTCGTTGCCGACTACGGCACCGGCGCCGTCATGGCCGTTCCCTGCGGCGACCAGCGCGACTTTGAGTTTGCCCGCAAGTACGACCTGCCGATCGTTCCGATCATCCTGGACGATGACGATCGCGCCGCCGTCGAGGCCAGCGGCGAGACCATCGATACCTTCCATGCCGAGACCGTCGACTGGGATTGCGCCCACGCTGCCGAGGGCACGCTGGTCCAGTCCGGCAAGTACACCGGCATGCGCGGCGGTAAGCACTCCGAGGGCGAGGCTGCCATCGTGGCCGACCTCGAGGCCATGGGTTGCGGCCGTCGCAAGGTCGAGTTCCGCCTGCGCGACTGGCTCATCTCCCGCCAGCGCTATTGGGGAAACCCCATTCCTGCCATCTACTGCGACAAGTGCGGACTCGTGCCGGTTCCCGAAGAGGACCTGCCCGTCATGCTCCCGAAGGACATCGACCTTTCGGCAGGCGAGACGCTCGCTACACATGAGGAGTTCGCGAAATGCACGTGCCCGAAATGCGGTGGCCCCGCGCGCCGCGAGACGGACACGATGGACACGTTCACCTGCTCGAGCTGGTATTACCTGCGCTACACCGATCCACAC
>URMR01000198.1 GCA_900548935.1 uncultured Collinsella sp. | reverse complement strand
AGCAGCCCTCCTCTCGCGTGACCGTCTTGGATTTGGCCTTGTAGACGTTAGAAGGACCGTCCGAGCGACCGTTTAGCAGGTCCACCAACTCGTCTGCCAGCGACTCAACCGTATAGAGACCGTCAAAGCGCAGCGGCACGCCTGCCTTCGCAAGCGCCAGCGCCATGCGCTGAGCGGCGGGAACACCCAAGCCGATCGATTTAAGCTCATCCGCATGCGCAAACACCTGAGCGGGCGTGCCCTCGGCAAACACCGCACCTTTGTTCATTACGACGATACGGTCGCAGCAATTGGCCAGGTCATCCATGCTGTGCGAAACCATGACGACGGCCAGGCCATCGCGGTGAAGTCGATCGATGAGCTCCAAGAAATCACTGCGCGCCGCCGGATCGAGCCCCGCCATGGGCTCATCGAGTACCAGAACCTCGGGCTCCATAGCGAGCACGCCGGCAAACGCCACGCGGCGCTGCTGGCCGCCCGAAAGCTCAAAGGGGCTCTTGTCGCCTATCGCAGCAAGGTCGAGGCCCACGCGTGCAAGCGATGATGCGACACGGCGCGCAACCTCGTCTTGCGGCAGACCAAGGTTACGCGGGCCAAACGCCACGTCCTGCGCCACGGTCTCAGCAAATAACTGGCGCTCGGGATACTGAAACACCACGCCGACCTTGGCCTTAACCGCGGCGGCGTCTTTCTTGTTTGACAGGTCGAGCCCCAGCGCGCAAACGCTTCCCTCCTGCGGACGAATCAACCCGTTGAGATGCTGAACCAGCGTTGATTTACCCGAGCCGGTATGACCCGCCAGGCCCAGAAACTCGCCGCGACACACCGTCAGCGAAACGTCGCGCAGTGCCCAGGGGCTGTTTGGATCGTTGCCCCAAAGGGCCTGTTTGCTCGATGCGTCCGCAGTGGCCGAGTGCTTACGCCAGCGACGGCGCTCGCGGGCGCTCAGCGAGTAACTATGCGAGAGGTGCGAAATCTCGATAACGGGCTCCGACGCAGCTATCCCGTCGGCTGCAGAGGATCCATTGTCAAGCACATGAGAATCGGATGCGGAAGGCTGCCCCGCGATGTCCGCCCCGCTCCGCTCGGCATAAACCTGCGCAATCTCGGCGACCATATCCACCTCACGCACCTGCGCGCAAACGGGCACGCCCTTCTTACGAAGTGCTCTGCCCAGACAGCACGACGCCGGCATATCCAGGTTGAGCTGCGCAAGTTCGTCCGCCCGCGTCAAGATTTCCTCGGGCGTACCGATCATGGCAACGCGCCCTGCCCGAAACACCGCGACACGATCGGCCTCGGCGGCCTCTTCCATAAAGTGCGTAATCATCACGATGGTCATGCCGCGATCGTGCAACGCGCGGCAAGCCTTCATGAGGCCCTGACGTCCACGTGGATCGAGCATCGAGGAAGCCTCGTCCAAAATGAGCACACGCGGTTCCATGGCGAGCACGCCGGCAAGCGCCACGCGCTGCTTTTGGCCGCCCGAAAGCGCATGAGTCTCGTGGCGCTCAAAGCCCACCAGACCCACGCCCTTTAGCGCCTCGCGTACGCGCTGCGCAATTTGCGCCGATGGCACGCCAAGGTTTTCGGGACCAAACGCAACGTCATCTTCGACAAGCGTTGCCACCAGCTGATCATCGGGATTCTGGAATACCATGCCCGCGGTCGAACGAATGTCATAGACCAGCTCGAGGTCGGACGCATCCATACCGTTGATACGCACCGTGCCCGCATCGGGCTGCAACAGTGCATTCAGATGCTTGGCAAACGTCGACTTGCCCGACCCATTACCACCGAGGATGCAGAAAAACTCGCCGTCCTCGATGTTTAGATCGACGCCGTCGAGCGCCGGCACGGCACCGTCATAGCTAAAGGAAACGCCCCGACACTCAATCATGCGCGGCCTTTGACCTGGTCCTTTTTAGGCGTGATGAGGTTGGAGACCGCCTTGTACACCGCAAGCGTCAATACCGAGTTAAGCACGGTCTTGATAAGGTTGAACGGCAGCACGGCAGGAATCATAAGCGGGGCGATCACATCGACCGAGCCATACCAGAACCATACGCCAATGGTAAGATTTGCGACCATAGACAACGCCGTAGCGGCAATGACGCCGAGCGCCAGGCCAATCACGGCACCCTTATAGGTATGCATCTTCTGGTAGACAATAGCCGCGGGCAGAATGTAGCCCAGCGTGGCAACCAAGTTCATAAGCGCACCGACCCAATCGCCCGTGGTAAGCGCATGGATAACGATCGCCATGGCGGCAACAGCGGTGCCGGCACCAGGACCATACGCAAATCCACACACCATCGCCGGCACCAGCGACGGGTCATACGTCAAAAACGGCGCCGAAGGAAGGATAGGCAGCTGCACATACATAAACAGGGCGCCCAAGGCGCACATCAACGCCATGGTAACGAGCTGTTTGGTGCTCCACCTATTCGTGTTCTCAAAATGGATATGCTGCGACTGTTCAGACATAAGATCACCTGCCTCTTTCATCCGGACTCTAACCGTTGGTACTGGGATTTCACCAGTTCAGCCTGCATGCGAACCAACACACGCACGGGTCGCGGACTCATCGGCTCGGTCGCAGGCATCTCGCCTGCGTCACGGCGTCCCCTTGACACCGCCCGATTTACCGCCAGTGGGGAATTTCACCCCGCCCTGAAACAGCAATTGCAAGTGTAGCACGGGCAGGTATTCGCGCAAGTATGCCAAGGGTAATTTATGGCGGGGATCAGTTGCCGCAACAACCACGTTCCCCACCCTCCCCAAAGTAACGCGCTTTTCGCGGCAAAGCCGCGAAACAGCGAAAGGGACACGTATCCCCATCAACCACATTCTCCGCCCACGCCGACCTCAAGGCCGTGAACGTAGGGAATCCGGGGGCGGGACGGGGGTTTCTCTCCGGAACGTCCTCGGACATGCAAAGAGGCTCCTATTTGGCAAGGTGTTTTTTAGAATCCATTTTGCGCTCGGCCTC
>URMR01000197.1 GCA_900548935.1 uncultured Collinsella sp. | reverse complement strand
CCCTGGCCAACAAGGCCGGCAAGGCAGCGACCAAGAACACCTACGTCAAGTGCAAGGCCATGCTCGAGGAGATGCGCGACTACCTCAAGGAGGGCGATTTCTCCGAGGAGTTCGTCCCGAGTGACTACGATGCCGACAACGACTGCCTAGTCGAGTCCATCACCTACGCCGACGAGGCCCTCTCCGATGAGGACGTTGCCGGCCCCGAGGTTAAGGAAGAGGCGACCGAGGAGAAGTCCGAGGGCAACAACATGGCCGCCATGGCCGTTGGCGCCATCGTCATCATCGGTGTCTGCGGCTTCGCACTCTATCGTCGCAAGAAGGCCTAGGGCCCTGAAGCCCTAAGGCGCGGGCGGGATGGCGCAAGTCGCCCGCGCCCGCTCAGCCCGCCCCTTCGACCGGCGGGAAACGTCACTGATATCTTTTTCAAAAAAAGATTTCCTGCAAACACTTTGCTGTGCTATAGTGCAGCGCAACAGCAACAAGGTGCGACCGCGCCACGGCATCATGAAAGGAGCCACCGACATGAAGAACACGATGAAGTCTCTCAACAACTGGTGGTGGCGTGATGCGAATACGATCGGTCGACAGTGAGTCCCTCACGCCTGCTTTTGCGCTCTAGGTGATTGGAAGGCCTCCGGTTTCGACCGGGGGCCTTTTTCTATCTCGAGCCCGATCGCATTCGCATCACGCGCCTCCGTTTTTCTCTTACACTCCCCTTTTTGAAAGGACTTTCACCATGTCTCAGAACACCACCGCCACCCAGCCCCGCACAGTCCAGACCGCCGACCGCGGCAAACTCGATGTCCGTGCCCTCGTCCTGCTCGCCATTCTGCTTGCCGCCGGTTTCATCCTCAACTTCACCGTCGGCAAGGCCATCTCCGGCATCTCGGGCGGCATGATCAGCCCCGAGTTCATTATCTCGGCCTTCTGCCTCACCATCCTGGTCGTTCGCCCCAACATCGGTCAGGCACTCGTCATCGGCCTGATCTCAGCCGCCGTGATCCAGATCACCACCACATCGCCGTTTGTCGATTTTGTCGCCGAGGGCATCGCCGCCATGCTCATGGCCGTCATTGTCAACGCCGCCGCCAAGGACGGCCAGGTTAAGCCTGTCGTCGCCATCGTCGCAACATTCGTGACCACCTTTGTCTCGGGCGTCATCTTCATGGTCATCAAGATGGCCATGCTCGGCGTGGTGGGCGAGCTCGCCGCAGCCATGCTGCCCGTCGTCGCCATGACCGCCGTATTTAACGCCATTCTGGTCGGCGCCCTCTACATGCCCATCCAGAAGGCCCTTAAGCTCAACTAACCCGCTCGGCTTTACGAGCCACCCCATCTTGGCGTTCATTCGTCGCTCGCGTACCCAAGTACGCTTCGTTTCTCTTTCGCGCCAACCTGGGGCACCTCGTAAAGCCGTCTCCGTGCTTCACCACCAAAGACCGTCCCAAACAACGAGCTTTTTTGGGACGTTCTTAAACAACTGGTCATTTAAGAACGTCCCCAATGACTATGAAAGGTATCCATGGAAACGATCATCAACGTCGACGATGTCTCGTTCTCCTATGGCACGCAAGCCGAGCAGGCGCTCAGCCACGTTTCGCTCAGCGTGAACAAGGGAGATTTCATCGGCATCATCGGGCCCTCGGGCGCCGGTAAGTCCACACTTGCCGCCTGTCTGTCGGGCGCCGTACCTCACCACTACACCGGCGCCTTTTATGGCTCCGTGTTAGTTGACGGCCACGACACCTGCGAGGTCTCGCTCACCGACATATCGCAGATCGTCGGCAGCGTGTTGCAGGACATCGATACCCAGATGGTCGCTTCGGTCGTTGAGGACGAAATGCTCTTTGGCCTCGAGAACTTTGGCGTTCCCCACGACCAGATCGAGCAGCGCTTGAGCGAGACGCTTAAGACCGTCGGTATCAGCGACCTGCGCGACCGCGAGATCGCCACCCTCTCGGGCGGCCAAAAGCAAAAGGTAGCTATCGCCGCCATCCTCGCCATGCGCCCGCGCGTCCTAGTGCTCGATGAACCCACTGCGGCACTCGACCCCGCCAGTTCTACCTTGGTCTTCGAGACGCTGCGCGAGGCAAACCGCGCGCTCGGCATCACCGTCGTCGTCGTTGAACAAAAGGTCGCTTTACTTTCGGAGTACTGCAACCGTGTGTTGGTGCTCGATCACGGCCAGATCGCGCTGCAAGGTGAGCCGCACGAGGTCTTCGCACGCACCGACGAGCTTCGCACCATCGGCGTCGATTGCCCGCGCGTCACGCGCATCTTCAACAGCCTCGAGACCGATGGCTTGGTAAGCGGCACGCCCTGTCTGGATGTCGACGAGGCAGAACGCCTGATGGGCGCAATTATGGAAAGCATCAAGGCTATCCGTAACATGCGTGCAGAAGTAAACGTACCGCCCGGAAAGAAGGTTCCGGCAACCATGCTGGCTGCTGCTGACCTGAAGGACGGCATTGAGGCTAACGCCGACTACATCCATCTGATGGGCGCTATCAGCGAGCTGACTGTGCTGGCTGACAATGCTGCTAAACCGGAAAATGCTATGGCTGCAGTTGTAGTAGGCATTGAGGTTTATCTGCCGCTGGCAGGCCTGATTGATGTCGAGAAGGAAAATGCCCGCCTGAACAAAGAGCTGGCTGCTATCGACAAGGAGCTGAGCCGTGTTGAAGGCAAGCTGGGCAACGCCGGCTTCCTGGCTAAAGCACCTGAGGCTGTTATCGAAAAAGAGAAGGCTAAGGCTGAAGAGCTGAACGGTAAAAAGGCTGCGATTAACGAGCGCCTGGAATACCTGAAGACTCTCTGATAAAACCGTACAAACCGTACAACCCCTTGCCACATAAGGCTTTGGGGCTGTACGGTTTTTTGCATGTGTACGGTATTGAATTTAAATAAAAAAAGCTTACGACGGACAGAGCGTTGTAAGCTTTTTTAATGGTCCTGCATGAGGCTTGCTATATGCTGAGCGATAGCAGCTATCTTACGGTTGGGATTATTCTTTTGCCAAAAAATCTTATAGTAAATTTCTA
>URMR01000196.1 GCA_900548935.1 uncultured Collinsella sp. | reverse complement strand
GTAGAACTGGGCGGTTTCAGCACACAGGTCATAGATGCGGGCGCGCTTGGTGCCACGCTCGCGATAAGCGCCATTATCGTGCAGCTCAATGCCGGCACGGTCGGCCAGGTAGCGAATCGACTCGGGAAAGCTCAGGTTCTCGCGCTTCATGATGTAGGTGAAGACGTCGCCGCCCTCACCACAGCCAAAGCAATGCCACACCTGCGTGGCGGGGATAATGTGAAACGACGGGGTCTTTTCGCCATGGAAGGGGCAGCAACCCCAAAACTCATGGCCGCGGGGCTTGAGCTCAACCGTTTCCTGCACGATGGCAACCAGGTCGGATGCAGCGCGCACCTGGTCTTTTTCCTCATCGCTAATCACGGATGCTCACCCCCTGCTCACCCAAGTTATGGCGAATATCGTCAATATTACCCTCGACGGTCGCGATAAGCTCGTCCAACGAATCAAACACGCGCGAAGGGCGCAGCCAACGCGTAAACGCCAACGACACCGAGGCACCGTACAGGTCGCCCGCATACCCGATCAAGTTGGCCTCGAGATGCGCCGAGGCGGCGTCGTCGGCATACGTCGGCGGCAGGCCCACGTTGACGGCGGCAGGCCACACGGTATCGTCGACCAGCACAAGGCCCTCGTAGACGCCATCGGCAGGAACCTGAATACCCTCGGGCACCTGAATGTTTGCCGTGGGAAAACCCATGTCGGAACCCTGGTGACGACCGCCGGCAACAATACCTCGCAACATGTACGGGCGGCCGAGCAGCTCGGCGGCAAGCTCAACATGACCCTGGCGCAGCTCCTGGCGAATACGGGTAGCGCAGATTGTCTGCCCATCGACGCACAGCAGCTCGTGGCCATAGACGTCAACTCCGTGCTCGGAACCCCATGTCTGCATCTCGGCAACGCCCGAGGCGCCGCCGCGACCCAGCCTAAAGTCAATGCCCACGCGAATCGAGCGGATATCGACCACGCGTGACAGTAGCTCAAGAAAACCCACGTGGTCGAGAGCCGCCACCGCAGGCGTAAAGGGAACGGCCACGACCGCATCGACCCCGGTGAGAGCCAGGGCATGCAGACGGTCGGCCGTCGTCATCAATTTTTGAGCGGGCGAAGAGCTCACCACCACGTCCGGGTCGGGATCAAAGGTGACCACAACCGCCTTGCAGCCGCGAGCATGCGCATCGCGAACGACCGCGTCGATCAGTTCGTGATGCCCCCGATGCACGCCGTCGAATACGCCGATGGCGATCGACGCGGCGCCCAGGCTCACGCAATCATCAAATGCATCGGCGGAGACGATGCGGGCCTCATCCGACTCGCCCGCGAAAAAGATACGCGCGAGCTCGTGGGAGGCCAGCATCATCGAACACCGCCGATCGCCTGCGGAAAGACGTGCTCCATAACAAAGCGACCGCCCTCGATACGGGCGAGCGCCTTGAGCCCGCCATCGAGCACCAGCGCAAACGGCGCCTTCGACGCATCGAAGCCCACAAGCGCGCGCTCAATAGGAATACGACGTCCGCACAGCAGATCGTCGGCAAGATCGCCCGGCAAGTCGACGCGCGTGGCGCCCAGTGCCGCAATGGGATCCAAGGCAAAGCCGGCAGCGGACTCGACAGAAAGTTCCTCGACCGCATGGCAGGCGCCGATGGAAACAACACCGGAGGCCGTACGGCGCAGTGCGGAAATATGTGCCGCATTGTCGCAGGCACGACCCAGATCGCGAGCGAGTGCACGGATATAGGTGCCCTTGCTCACCGAAAACGCCACGGTCCAAACGCAAGCGTCGACATCACCACCCACGGCAATCAGGTCGGCGGAGTAAACCTCGACCGGACGCGGGGGCAACTCAACGGCATTGCCTTCGCGTGCAGCCTTATAGGCGCGCACGCCGTTGACCGAAATGGCCGAAAACGCCGGCGGCACCTGCATCTGCGGGCCCAGAATGGAGGACAGGCGTTCGCGGGCATAGGCCGGATCGCGCAGGTCGGCGGCAACAGGCACTGTGCGGACGGCCTCGCCTTCCGCATCATCGGTATTGGTCTCGACGCCAAACGAGATGTCGGCGACGTAGCTTTTGGTATCGAGCGTGAGCATGCCCAACAGACGCGTGGCCTGGCCCACACCCACCACCATGACACCCGATGCCATGGGGTCGAGCGTTCCGGCATGACCGACACGCCGCTCATGGAGGGCGCGTCGGCATTGCGAAACCACGTCGTGGGACGTGCAGCCCACCGGCTTATCGACGGCGAGCAGCATATTAAGTTGAGAAGGTGTACGACGAGCCATGTACCATCCAAAAAGTTAGAGCTCGACGGTCACCGAAGCGGGATCCTCCCCTACCAGCTCGGCCAGCATGGGAAGTGCCGCGGTGAGCGTCTCGGAAATCGTTCCGGCGTTGGTAAAGCCGGCGGCAGCGTGGTGCCCACCTCCGCCAAAGTTGGCCGCAATCTCGGAAACATCAAGTTCGCCCTTGGAGCGCAGGTTGCCGCGCACCTTGGTATCGCCCTCGATGCCCTTAAGGAACAGGCAGACCTCGACGCCCATCACCGAGCGCACCACATCGACCAGACCGTCGCACTCATCAGAGGTGACGCCGCATTCCTTAAGGTCACTTTCGTACGCATAGCTATACGCCACGCGCCCGTGCGCGACCGTCTTGATGCGACCCATGACGATGGACTTAAGGTGCAAGAACTCGACACGCATGCTCTGGTAAACCTCGAGCGCGACGCGCGCCGGATCGGCACCGTGCGCCACCAGGCGCGAGGCGGCATGAAACGCGGCAGCGTCGGCATTCTGATACTGAAAACGACCGGTATCGGTGACCAGGCCGCACAGCAGGCAGGTGGCGATGCTGTCGCTTGCGGTGATGCCGCAATCGGCCAAAAAGCGGTCGATGATCATGGCACAAGCAGCGGCATTGACACACCTAAGGCTGACCTCGGCAAACTCCTCGCGTGCCGGATGATGGTCAAAGCACGCCACGTGGGCCGAACGACGCAACACCTCGGCGGAGTTATTGAGGCGCTCGACGACCGGCACGTCCACCGAGATGA
>URMR01000195.1 GCA_900548935.1 uncultured Collinsella sp. | reverse complement strand
TCGATGGCGAGCTATTCGTTCTCGACAACTTCCTCAATTCGCTTCGCGTGTATCCCAAAGAGGTCCCCGGCATGCGTCCTGATCCTGCGGACGGAATTGCGCTGCGCAACCAGATGCTCAAGGAGATGGAATCGCAGAATGGGCTGTCTCGCGTCATTACTCTTAAGGCGTCCGTGTCTGTTCCCGGTGCTCTTGAGGGGGAGGCCGTTCGCGCGTGGCTTCCCGTTGCTGCCGCCTGCCGTCAACAGTCTCAGGTCGAAGTTCTCGATATGACGCCGGAGGGGCATGTTGCCCCCGAGGATGCGCCGGCACGCACCGCTTCATGGTGTTCTTCGACCGATCGCTCGTTCACGGTAACCTATCGTTATCACATTAATGCTGCCTATTGTGACATTTATGGAGGTACACTGCCCGAACGCCCATGCATGGATGCACCGCTGCCCGAGGACGCTTCCGAGGACCGTCCGCACATCGCGTTTACGCCGTATCTGCGCCAACTGACGGCGTGCATCATTGACGGGCTCGAGGATCCGCTCGATCGCGCTCGTGCTATCTATGATTATCTGACGCAACATATCGACTATCGCTATCAGCCACCATATCTGCTTTTGGGCTCCATTGCCGATGACTGTGCACACTCGCTCCGCGGCGATTGCGGCGTTATGGCGCTCACGTTTATCACCATGTGCCGCATCGCGGGCGTGCCTGCCCGTTGGCAGAGCGGCCTGTATGTTGCGCCCGATTCGGTGGGGTCGCACGACTGGGCAGAGTTCTATACGCCGCAGACCGGTTGGCTCAACGCCGACGTGTCATTTGGATCTTCTGCTCGCAGGATGGGGGAGGAGTGGCGTCGTCGTCACTACTTTGGCAATCTCGACCCGTGGCGTATGGTGGCCAACGATCGATTCCAGGCCGAGTTTGTGCCCGCTTTCGATGGCATGCGTGAGGATCCCTATGACAATCAGATGGGCGAAGTCTTGGTTAACGGACGCGGGTGCCGCCAGCGCGAGATGCTCCGTTCGGTCGAACTCATCGAAATGTTCGAAGTTCCATTTTCGGACTAATCGGTAGAAAGCTGTGATAAACTAACTCATGCATTGCGTGCCCGAGTGGCGGAATTGGCAGACGCAGTGGACTCAAAATCCACCGTTGGCAACAACGTGCGAGTTCGAGTCTCGCCTCGGGCACCATACATGCAAGTGAGCGTTCAAGGGGGTTGCGGCCCCCTTTTTCGTGCCGAACTCGCGTGAGCGCGCGAAGCGTTAAGCAAACAGGCCTGCGGCCTGTTTGTAGCGGAGCGTGGCGAGGGCGCCGCGCGTCCGAAGCCCGGGGCTTCGCGAAGCGAAGGCCCTTCGAGTCTCGCCTCGGGCACCTTACATGCAAGTGAGCGTTCAAGGGGGTTGCGGTCCTCTTTTTCGTGTACGTAATGTGATAACGCGCTGCGCGTGTTATTATCCACAAGGCGTTGTTACCGCAATGCCCTAAAGAGGAACCCGAGGGTTCCCACCTTTTGGCGCCAATGAGCAGCTGACTGGTCATACAACTTAGATTCCCTTCCTCAAATCGAGGAAGTCTATGTGTACGACCTGGTTGCTGAGAAGCGCCGGGTTATTTTTTTATGAATGGAGGTAGGGAAAATAGCTAAGTCTGATGACACCCGCATCAACGACGAGATCACTGCATCTTCGTGCCGTTTGATTGGCGTCGATGGCTCTCAGCTCGGCCTGTTCGCCATCCGCGATGCCCAGCGCGTCGCCGACGATCAGGGTCTCGACCTGGTCGAGATCGCTCCCAACGCGGAGCCGCCGGTCTGCAAGGTCATGGACTACGGTAAGTTCAAGTACCAGCAGGCCATGAAGGCCAAGGCTGCTCGTAAGAACCAGTCCAAGGTCGAGGTCAAGGAAATGAAGTTCCGACCCAAGATCGACGTTGG
Source organism: uncultured Collinsella sp. (assembly GCA_900548935.1). Taxonomy (GTDB): domain Bacteria; phylum Actinomycetota; class Coriobacteriia; order Coriobacteriales; family Coriobacteriaceae; genus Collinsella. The sequence goes on along the minus strand of URMR01000195.1, from coordinate 1,185 downwards.
CGACTACGAGACCAAGAAGGGCCACGTTCTGCGTTTCCTCAAGAAGGGCGCACGCGTTAAGATCACCATCATGTTCCGCGGCCGTGAGATGGCTCACCCGGAGCAGGGCCTTAACGTTCTCGAGCGTCTCGCCGAGGATCTCAAGCCTTACGCTACGGTCGAGTCCAAGCCTAAGATGGAAGGCCGTAACATGCTTATGCTGCTCGCTCCGATTAAGGGCGCCTTTGATGAGGATAAAGCGGCAAGCGATACCAAGTAACTAGTGTTCTGTAACCGATTAAGGAGTATTTCATGCCTAAGATGAAGTCCCACAGCGGCACCAAGAAGCGTTTCCGCAAGACTGGTACCGGCAAGCTTATGCGCGCCAAGGCTTTCAAGAGCCACATCCTGAGCAAGAAGTCCACCAAGCGTAAGCGTGGCTTCCGTCAGGAGACCGAGATCGCCGCTGCCGACCGCAAGGTCATCAAGTCGCGTCTCGCCTAAGTTCGCGTTCCCGTTTTTCGTTTAACCGTCTAGGAGTTGATAGAACATGGCACGTATTAAGCGCGCTGTTGCCGCCAAGAAGAAGCGCCGTACCGTTATGCACCGTGCGAAGGGTTACTACGGTGCCGCTTCGCGTACTTACAAGCATGCTAAAGAGCAGGTCCAGCACTCTCTGCAGTATCAGTATCGTGATCGCCGCAACAAGAAGCGCGAGATCCGTTCTCTCTGGATCACTCGTATCAACGCTGCTGCTCGCCTGAACGACATCTCTTACTCTCAGTTCATGCACGGCCTGAAGGTTGCCGGCATCGAGCTCGACCGCAAGGTCCTGGCTCAGATGGCTTACGAGGACATCGAGTCCTTCAACGAGCTGGCTGCCATCGCCAAGAAGGCTCTCGAGGCCTAATAGATTCTCTTGAATCGCTAGGGGAGTGTCGCGCTGTGCGCGACGCTCCCTCTTTTTATCTAGAGCGCTGGTTTATATAGCAAAAGCGCGGGTAGATAGACGCTTACAGGTGACCGATCTTTATATATCTCTTAACCGAAGGGTCATCATCTGATACGCGCAGTATTTCTGCGCCAGCCTTTCTATGACTTATATAGGAAGCGATATATTGTGTAGGACTTGTGAAGAGTGGAATTGACGTCCCCCGGGGCCCCTCCGGTCTGGCAATATATCTCCTTGCCGCGCGGCCCGGTCGG
>URMR01000194.1 GCA_900548935.1 uncultured Collinsella sp. | reverse complement strand
GCGCAGCTCAGCGCCGTTGCCCAGTGCGGCACGGATCTGCTCGGTCATCTTTTTGCCGTTGGTGCAGGTGGGGAAGCGGCTGTCCATGGTCTGGAAAATGCGGCCATTTTCCATGTAGATGCGGCCGCCGATCACGGTCAGCGGGCCAAAGGGGCCGTCGGCGCAGTTGATGCCCAGACCCTCACCGGCGGTGGTGATAAGGATGGCACCGGTGCAGGCGATGACCGCGACGATGGCGATGGCGATCGAGAAGACGATGACCTTCTTTTGCGTCTGGCTGCGCTCTGCCGCGGCCTTGGCGCGCAGGCTGTTAGGGGCGACGCGCGCCGTGGTCGCACGCCCCGCAACCTGGCGCATCTCCTGCGTAGTCGCGGCGCCGCCCAGGTGCTCCTCGGCCTCAAACTCAACGGGCTCATAGGCGCCGGCGGGGTAGTCGACGGCGGCATGCGTGCCTTTGAGGGCTTTGGCGCTGGCAGAGATAAAGTGGCGGTAGACCTGCGAGGACACAACGGTGATGACCGAGCTCACGGCGGCGCCAATTACTGAACCAGCGATACCAATCTTGGAAGCAAGCGCGACGCTTGTGGCGGCGGCTGCGGCGCCGGCGATGATTTGAGGAATGGAAATGTCGTCGAACAGGCCTTTTTTGGGCGCGATGGCCATGGTCTGTCCGATGGAATGGTTTTCGTGAACGCCGTTGTTGAGCGCGGCCGGTGTCATGACGCGCGTGCGCGGCGCGTCGGTGTACTTGGTTGTCATACGGGGTCCTCCCGGTGTAAATCTGCTTCGTTTCGTGTAGCCATCAGGGTACCCACCAGATGTGAATCGTACGTGACATTTAACAGATACCATCAACTCATCAATAGCTCACCAAGTTGGTGGGATGCGGTTACAGCCGGCGGTTGAACTACAATAGGGCTTGCTAATTGTTGTGAATGGCGTTTACGCACGGGAGCATTCTTATGAATCTTCACCTTTCTCAGTCTGATGGCTTTTTGCGTGTGGCGGCGGCCTCGCCCAAGATTCGCGTTGCCGATGTCGAGGGCAATGCCGAGGTTGCGCTGGCGGCTGTTCGCGAAGCTGTCGAGCACGGCGTTCGCGCGCTGGTGCTGCCCGAGCTTAACCTGTGCGGCTATACCGCGGCCGACCTGTTCCATAACCGCACGCTGCTGCATGCCTGCGAGACTGCTCTGGTGCATATCCTCGATGAGACTCGTGAGCTGCCGATTGTCTTTACCGTCGGTCTTCCCGTTGCAGTTGCCGAGAATATCTACAACTGCGCCGCCATGTGCTGCGCGGGCGAGCTTTTGGGCCTGACGGCCAAGAAGTATCTGCCCAACTATGGCGAGTTCTACGAGCGCCGCTGGTTTGCTCCGGCGCCCGCAGATCCTGTGTGGGTCGAGTTTGCCGGTCAGGGTCCGGTTCCGCTGGGCTCGGGGCTTGTCTACCGCTGCTGTGATGAAGGTGCCGAGGATATGGTGCTGAGCGTTGAGGTCTGTGAGGACCTATGGGTGCCGGCGCCCCCTTCGACCGAGATGGCGCTTGCCGGCGCGACGGTGATTCTCAACCCGTCGGCCTCGGACGAGATTATCGGTAAGGCAGATTACCGTCGCAGCCTCATCTCCAATCAGAGTGCGCGCCTGTACTGCGCTTATGCCTATGCGGATGCGAGCGAGGGCGAGTCCACGACCGATATGGTCTTTGCAGGCGAGAACCTTATCTACGAAAACGGCTCCAAGCTCGCCGCCACCAAACTGCTTACCTGCGATATGGTCGTCGCCGATGTCGATCTTGACCGTCTGGTTGCCGAGCGCCGTCGCTCGACGACGTGGACGCGCGCGGACGATGTGCCGGAGGCCACGATCGTTGAATTTTCGTTTGAGGGCGTGCTGGCCGAAGAACCTGTCCTGCGCGATGCCTGCGATATCGACCGCGTTTTCCCGCGCGCGCCCTTTGTGCCGGTCGACCATGGTGACCTGGCCGAGCGTTGCGAGACCATCCTCGACCTGCAGACCGCCGGCCTCAAGACCCGCCTTGCCCATACGGGTACCAAGGCTGCAGTCATCGGTCTTTCGGGTGGCCTGGACTCCACGCTGGCACTGCTTGTGACCGTGCGCGCCTTCGATGCACTGGGGCTGCCGCGCACCGGTATCACGGCCGTGTCCATGCCCGGCTTTGGCACCACGCACCGCACTAAGTCCAATGCCGAGTCGCTCGCTCGTGACCTGTGTGTGAGCTTCCGTGAGGTTTCGATTCACGCGGCCGTGGAACAGCACTTCAAGGACATTGAACACGATCCGGCTGTGCAGGATGTGACCTACGAGAACAGCCAAGCGCGCGAGCGTACGCAGATTCTGATGGATCTGGCCAATCAGGCTGGCGGTTTTGTCATCGGCACGGGCGACCTGTCGGAGTTGGCGCTCGGCTGGGCTACCTATAACGGCGACCACATGAGCATGTACGCCGTCAACGCGAGCGTGCCCAAGACGCTTGTGCGCCATCTGGTGCGCTATGCCGCCGATGTCTTTGGCGGGCGTATTGCCGAGACGCTGCTCGACATCCTCGATACGCCGGTGTCCCCCGAGCTTCTGCCTCCCACGGGCGACGGCGAGATTGCGCAGAAGACCGAGGATTTGGTGGGCCCGTACGAGCTGCACGACTACTTCCTCTACTACCTGCTGCGTTTTGGCTTTGAGCCGGGCAAGATCTACCGCATGGCGCTCAAGAGTTTCGAGGGCGTCTACGACGCCAAGACCGTCCACACGTGGCTGCGCACGTTCTATCGTCGCTTCTTTGCCCAGCAGTTTAAGCGCAGCTGCCTGCCCGATGGTCCCAAGGTGGGCTCGGTGACGCTCAGCCCGCGCGGCGATTGGCGTATGCCCAGCGATGCAAGCTGCACAATGTGGTTACACGAGGCCGAAAATCTGTAATTGCAAGCATATAACATCGCTATTGCAAACGTAAAGGAAGAGAAAACAGTACCATAACCTAACCGGAGCCGCTATTATGTCTACTCGCCCGAATACATACTCCGCCGGATTCTTGAATTAGGCCGTATCCGGCGCCGGCATTCAGAAAAATGCAAAAAAAATCGCATGGAAATTTGGATTTTCAAATTTTCGTCGTA
>URMR01000193.1 GCA_900548935.1 uncultured Collinsella sp. | reverse complement strand
CGGCGAGCATATCTTTACCCCGCTCGGCAATCAGCTCGAGGAGCATTAACGGTGACCGATTGGTCCCTGACTCTTTCCGCGCCGGCAAAGATCAACCTCTACCTGGGGGTTCATACCGAGCGCGATGACCGCGGCTACCACAGGGTCGATTCCCTGATGGCAGCCGTCGGTCTTTCCGATACCGTGACGGTCACGCCGGCGCAGGCGCTGACCGTCCAGACGGTTCCAGCATCAGATTTTCCCATGCAAAAGAATACGGCGTATCGGGCTGCGGTTGCTATGGCCGAGCATTATGGTCGCGAGGCAAACATCTGCGTGACGATTGAGAAGCGCATTCCATTGTGCGCCGGCTTGGGCGGCCCCTCGACGGATGCGGCCGCGGTCATTGTCGCCTTGGCGGATCTCTGGGGCATTGATCGCACCGACCCAGCGCTCGACGATATTGCGCGGGGCATTGGTGCTGACGTCCCGTTCTTTTTGCACGCGAGTCCTGCGTTCTACGTAGGTGGGGGAGACGTGCTGGCAACTGAGTACCCCGCGCTGCCCGCGACGCCCGTCGTGCTGGTCAAGCCGCGCGAGGCAAGCGTTTCGACAATTGAAGCCTATCGACGTTTTGACGAGGCCCCGGTGCCTGCGGACAAGCCCGGCGCGATAGCTTCTGCCTTGCGTGCTGGTGATGCCGAGACGGCATATGCACTCATCCATAACAACCTTGGTGTCATTTCCGCACAGATGGAGTCGCAGATTCAAACGGTCCTCGACTGGCTGCGTAAACAGGACGGAACCGTTGCTGTAGATGTGTGCGGATCGGGTGCCTGCTCGTTTGCCATTTGCGATACCGTCGCTACGGCAGCCCATCTTGCGGGAGCTGCCCAGCAAAATGGCTGGTGGGCCTGCGCGACTGAGCTTATTCCCAACACGGTTCAAATCGACGCGCCAAAGAAATAAAAATTTCTCTAGCATGCGGCGAAAATCTTTGTTACTATAGTCGAGCTAACGGGTTGTGGCTCAGTTTGGTAGAGCACTGCGTTCGGGACGCAGGGGTCGCTGGTTCAAATCCAGTCAACCCGACCAGAGCATGAGGAGGGACCGCTTCTTGCGGTCCTTTTTTTTTAGCTATTGTTGTGATACCGCGGCACCCGCGGTATACTCATTCGAGCTTGTCTCGCTGTATTGTGGAGGTCTACATGTTTGGACTGAGGGCTCCTGAGCTCATCATTATTCTCGTCGTTGTCTTGATCATCTTCGGGCCTAAGAACCTGCCGAAGCTCGGCAAGTCCCTCGGCTCTACCGTCAAGAATATCCGTGAGGGTATGGAGGGCGACGATAAGGGCGAAACCAAGCAGGCCGAGGATGTCGTGGTCGAGGAGTCCAAGGAGGATAAGGAGATCGCAGAGCTCGAGGCCAAGCTCGCTGCTGCCAAGAAAAAGCAGGCAGAGGACAGCGACGCGGACGCAGAGTAGTCCCATCCCTTTGGGGTGAGCACCTGACCGGCTTGCCCGCAGGCTAGCCGGTCTTTTTCGTTTTGTTGACAGTTGATCGTTACATCATAGTTGGGGAGATATCCGTATGGACGCAAGCCAGATCGTACTGACCGCTGAGGGCCGCCAGAAGCTCGTCGAGGAGCTCGCTTGGCGTGAGGGCGATTACGCCAAGGAGATCGTCGAGGACATCAAGGAAGCCCGCGCGTTCGGCGACCTTTCGGAGAACTCCGAATACGACGCCGCCAAGGACAAGCAGGCCCAGAATGCTGCTCGCATTGCCGAGATTCAGGCCATTCTCGCCAACGCTCAGGTTGCTGCCACCACGGGCGATCTGACCGTCTCCATCGGTTCCACCGTTTCGCTGATTGATCCCAACGGTGAGGTCATGGAGGTCACGCTCGTCGGTACCACCGAGACCAACTCGCTCGAGCACAAGATTTCCAACGAGTCTCCGGTCGGTCACGCCATCATCGGTCACGGCGAGGGCGATTCCGTCGAGGTCGTTACACCTTCGGGCAAGACCCGCGTCTACACCATCGCAAAGATCGCACGCTAGACCACGGTCCCGCGTAAAGGTATGTTTTCGCTCCCTGGGACCGAATCCTGGGGAGCGTTTTAGTTTGAGGAGCTAACTATGGCAGAGAACCAGAACGCCGCCGAGCAGGCATCGACGCTCAACGACGAGCGCGCCACGCGCCTGGCCAAGCGCGCCGCCCTGTTCGAGGCGGGCCAGAACCCCTATCCCGAGCACTCCGAGATCGAGGACTATGTCGTCGACATTGAGGCTAAGTATGCCGGTCTCGCCGATGGCGAAGACACCGAGGACATTGTGAAGATCGGCGGCCGCGTGGTCGCCAAGCGCGGCCAGGGCAAGATTATGTTCATCGTCGTGCGCGATACGACTGCCGAGATTCAGCTGTTCTGCCGTATTAACGACATGGACGAGGCGGCCTGGAACACGCTCAAGGCCCTCGACCTTGGCGATATCCTGGGCGTGACCGGCGTGGTCGTGCGCACCCAGCGCGGCCAGCTTTCCGTTGCTCCTAAGAGCGCGACCCTGCTTGCCAAGGCCGTTCGTCCGCTGCCCGAGAAGTTCCACGGTCTTTCCGACAAGGAGACCCGCTATCGCCAGCGCTATGTGGACCTCATCGTGAACCCCGACGTTAAGGACACGTTCGTGAAGCGCAGCCTCATCCTGCGCGAGCTGCGCAGCTTCCTCGATGGGCGCGGCTTTCTCGAGGTCGATACCCCGATCCTGACGCCGTTTGAGATCGGCGCGTCTGCGCGCCCGTTCTATACCCACCACAACACGTTGGATATGGATATGGTCCTCCGCATCGAGACGGAGCTGTACCTCAAGCGCCTCATTGTCGGCGGCATGGACCGCGTTTATGAGGTCGGCCGTATCTTCCGCAACGAGGGCATGGATCCGAAGCACAACCCCGAGTTCACCACCATCGAGCTTTATCAGGCCTATACGGATTTCCATGGCATGATGGACCTTGTCGAGGACATGATGAAGCAGGTCGCGCAGAATGTCTGCGGCAGCCTCGTCGTGCCGTATCAGGGTCACGAGATCGATCTGGGCCACTGGGAGCGCCTGACCATGATCGACGCCGTGAAGAAGTACAGCGGTGTGGACT
>URMR01000192.1 GCA_900548935.1 uncultured Collinsella sp. | reverse complement strand
TCATGGTCGAGCTCGCGACCCAAATAGCCCTCGCACAGCATAATCGCGCACGCGGCATTCTGCGGCTGATACGCCGGCTTGACCATGCTCGACGTATAGATTGCGCGCGGCGTGGTGCAGCTAAACTCCACCGTATCGCCCACGTGTGCCGGAAGTTTGGTCGTCGTATGGCTCACCACGAGCGGCACAACACCGCACTCCCGGCAACGGGCATCCATCACACGCTGAACGCTCGCCTCATGCGTACCCTCGCCCAAAACAACCAAACGCCCAGGCTTAATAACCGCAGCCTTCTCCCCCGCAATAGCCTCGAGCGTGTCGCCCAAAATACGAGTGTGATCAAGCCCAATGCCCGTAATGGCCACGGCAACGGGATCGGTGGCGCTGGTGGCATCCCAACGACCGCCCAAGCCAACTTCCAGCACGGCAACGTCCACACGAGCCTCGGCAAACACAACCATTGCAGAGGTCGTAAGCAAATCGAACGGGGAAATAAAGTAAGCGCTCTTCCCGGCCGCCACACGACGTTCATTCACACGACACCCGGCTTCAATCGCAGCAGAAACGCCGCGAGCAAAAGCATCATCGCTCACCACGCATCCATCAATCTCCATGCGCTCGGGATAACGCACCAGGTGCGGAGACGTATACAGAGCTGTCTTCAAACCTTCACCGCGCAGAATCGCTGCGGTAAAGCGGGTCGTAGAGGTCTTGCCGTTGGTGCCTGCAATCTGGATGCAATCAAAGTATTCATCGGGACGACCAAGCTCATCGAGCATGTCGATCACCGTCTCAAGCATCCGAGTACCAGTGCCAGAAATCTTTCCCGTATCAGCCGCCACAACAACAGCCTCATCAAACGGAACCAGATCAAACTCGAACGGCACCGAATACAACCCAGAACGCTTTGCCATAGCCAAAGTCCCCTCAACATAAAAAGAGGCCCGAATCAACAACGAGCCCCTCCCATTCAAAATATCAGCCAAACACCGCTTTGCAGCAGAATCAAGGCCACAACCAAGTAGCCCTACCGGGTAGCGGACACCCCGTAAACGCTATGGGAGCGGTTTGGGGCTTTGCTCGATACAAGTTCCGCACGAGCCGAAGGCCACTTAATGTGGCCTTCGTGCGAGCAGGACTGTTCGCAGTAGCGAGCAAAGCCCCAAACCGCGTCCCCCAGTACCGCCTACGAGAAGTCAGCAACCTGAGCAGTCAGCGCCGCCAGGGTCTCCTTGAGCTCAGCTGCACGGTCCCTCTTCTTCTGGACCACCGCGGGCGCGGCCTTGGCCACAAAGCCCTCATTGGCCAGCGTCTTCTCGCAGCCGGCAAGCTCCTTCTGGGCCGCGGCGATCTCCTTCTCCAGGCGTGCCTTCTCGGCCGAAAGATCGACCTTGCCCTCGAGCACCACAAAGACCTCGACGCCGCTATCGACCACGGCAATGCTCGCAGCCGGCTTCTCGACATCGGTGCCCATGACCAGCGAGGCAGTGTTTGCCAGCGGTTCGATAGTCGATCGCAGGCTCTCGAGCTTCTCGATGTCCTCGGCACCGGCACGCACGACCACGTCGAGCTCGGCCTTGGGGCTCAAGCGATAACGCGAACGGGTGGCGCGGGCGGCGGACACGACGGCGCGGCACAGCTCAAACGCGCGCTCGGCGTCCTCGTCAACATACTTGGCGTAGTCGGCGGGCTCCGGCCACTTGGCGATCATGAGCGCCTCGGCGCGGTCAACGTTGCCCTCGGCATCTAGGTCGAGAACACTCGCCGGCATGTTGTCCCAGATCTCCTCGGTGACAAACGGCATAAGCGGGTGCATCAGGCGAATGGAGGTATCAAGCACAAAGATCAGGTTGCGCTGCGCTTGCAGACGGCCCTCGCCCTTCAGGCGGGCCTTGGTGACCTCGACGTACCAGTCGCAGACCTCGTTCCAGAAGAACTGCTGCACGCCACGAGCCATATCGCCAAAGGTATACTTCTCGATACCCTCGGTGACCATCTGAACGGCCTTGGCCAGGCGGCTGAACATCCAGGCGTCGGCCGGCGTCTCCACGACGGGTTCGCCGGGCGTGTAGCCCTCCATGTTCATAAGCAGGAAGCGGCTGGCGTTCCAAATCTTGGTCACAAACGACTTGGCCTGCTCGGTGCGCGGGCTGTCGATAAGCTTCTTGGTCTTCTTGTCGATGTTCGCGTCGAACTTGACGTCCTGGTTGTTGGTGCAGAGCGTCAGCAGGTTGAAGCGCATAGCGTCGGCGCCGTACATGCCGATGAGGTCCATGGGGTCAACGCCGTTGCCCTTGGACTTGGACATGCGGCTGCCGTCCTTGGCAAGGATCGTCGGGTAGATGACGACGTCCTTAAACGGCACCTCGTCCAGGAAGTACAGCGAGCTCATGACCATGCGGGCGACCCACAGCGCGATGATGTCACGCGCGGTGACGAGCGCGGTCGTGGGGTGATGGCCCTCGAGCAGCTCCGGCTTTTGCGGCCAACCCTGCGTGGCGAAGGTCCACAGCTGCGAGCTGAACCAGGTGTCCAGCACGTTTTCGTCCTGATGCACGTGATGGCCGCCGCACTTGGGGCACACGTCGGTGTCCTCGGTCAGAGCGTCCTCCCAGCCGCAGTCCTCGCAGTAGAACACGGGGATGCGGTGTCCCCACCACAGCTGGCGGCTGATGCACCAGTCCTTGATGTTCTCCATCCAATATTTATAGGTGTTCTTGTATTTGGCAGGATAGAACTTGATGTCGTCGTTCATCACCGCTTCGAGAGCCGGCTTGGCGAGATGTTCCATCTTCAGGAACCACTGCATGGAGAGCTTCGGCTCGATGGGCACACCGGTACGTTCAGAGCAACCCACCTTGTTGGTATAGGCCTCCACCTTCTCCAGCAAACCGGCATCGGCGAGGTCCTTTTCAATCTGCTTGCGTACGTCGAAGCGGTCCATGCCGACGTAGAGTCCCGCAGCCTCGCTCAGCGTACCATTGTCATTGAAGATGTCGATGCTGGGCAGGTTGTGTTTCTCGCCGAGCATGTAGTCGTTCACATCGTGCGCCGGAGTCACCTTCAGACAGCCCGTACCGAACTCGATGTCCACGTATTCATCCTCAATCACCGGGATGACACGTCCCACGAGGGGTACAATCACCTTCTTGCCCTTCAGCCAGGCATTCTTCGGGTCGT
>URMR01000191.1 GCA_900548935.1 uncultured Collinsella sp. | reverse complement strand
GCCGAGGCCGCGCTCATGAGCGCGCTCTCTCCCATGCCGCAGGACCGCCCCAGCAGCATCGAGGCATTTTGCGACCAGCTCCTTGCCGGTCTGGGCAGCGTACGCGAGGGCCGTCGCAGCCTGGAACAAATGGTTGGCGAGCTTTCGGATGACGAGCAGGAGCTCGACGATATCGAGCCGTCGCACTACGAGGACGACGCCATCGAGGTCGACCCCGCGCTTGGTTGGGCGGGCACGCGCTGGAGCCACGCGCACAACTACACCATGCACGCTATCTCGGCTCTCTCATGTGGAGCCTTTAGCTTCTTGCTTATGCAGACAGCCGGCGTCGCCGCGCTTCCCGGCTTGGTCGTCGCGACCATCGCGATCGGTGCAGCAGCCGGCCTGGCCCCGCAGATCGGCTCGGCCATCTCGGCCGTGGGCTTTTTGGTGCTCACGGCCAACGCCACCATGCAGGCGCAGGGCATTCTGTCGATGCTGCCGGTCGCGGTCATTTTTGCCGCCGTCATGTCCGGTTGGTGGATCGCCTGGGGACGCACCGAGGCGGCCGCGAGCGCGGCGCTCACCTGTGCGCTTGCACTGGGCTGCCTAACCGGCGACACCCTGTTGGCATCCGGGGCAGCCGCGGGCTTCGCGGCGTTTTGGCTCGGTCCGACAAGTGCCGCGGCGGCTACGAGCATGGGCGCGCTCTTTGCCCGCCTTGCCGCAGCAGCCCTCTCTGCGGGAGGCGTACTGGGGCTTAGCAATGTCGCCGTAGCGCTGGGAGACGCGCTCTTTCTCGCTGCAATCGTGCTGGTTGCAGCAACGGCCGCGGCAACATCGCTGCTGCTCAACGCTCATGCAAAACGCGCCGAGCAGGGGTCGGACCTTGCCGCCATCGTCGCAATTGCCGTCGCCGGCATCGGCTCGGCCGTGTCGTTTTGTCTTGCACACCATATGGAAATTGCCAGCCTTGCGGGCCCGGTCGTCGCCAAGGCGGCGGTTGCGGGAATCCTATCCTCTATAATCGTTGGGATATGCCTTTATTTGCTCGGATACCAAAGAACCTATACGGAGAGTGATCTTTCGTGAACTTCCTGAACATCTTCGAGGACCACGTGGCCGGCATCTTCGGTGCCACCCGTGCCCCGTTCTCCTTTAAGAAGCTTGCCAAGCAGGCCGCTCGCGACATGGAGGATCAGACTCTGGTGATCAACGGCGTCAACACCGCGCCGGCGCTCTATACCATCCTGATTGCCGCCGACGATGACCCCATGCTCGCCCCGTTCTACCCCGAGCTTTCGCGCGAGGTCCGCGAGTTTGTGAAAGCGCAGGCCGAAAAGCGCCGTTACGTCTTTGTCGGCGAGCCCCTCGTTCGCTTTATGATCGACCCGCAGCTGCGCGATGGCAAGTTCTCGGTCTTTGCCGAGAACGTCGATGCTCCCACGCTCGGTCGCCTGTACGAGGAAGAGCGCGCCTACCAAAACGGCCTAGGCCAGAACAGCTCGGCCACAAGCCGTGCCGCCAGTGCCCCGCGCGCCGGCCAGCAGCAGTTTGCCGCCCCGCAGCAGCACCCCGCTGCCATGCCGCAGCAGCAGCCGGCACCCCGCGCTGCCGCTCCCGACCCGCTTGCCGTGGCAGACCCCTTCGCGCCTAGCGTCCCCGACCCCGCCGCCGCACCCATCCCGGTGCCTCAGACCGTCTCGCGCGACGCGCTTGCCGGCATGGGCGGAGCCGCCGCGACCGGCGCCGCCGTTGGCCTTGGCGCCGCAGCCAGCATCGCCTCCAACATGGCAAGCCCTCGCGCCCCGCAGCGTCCGCTCGCCCAGCTCGTCGACGTCGTGAGCGGCGAGAGCCACGCCATCACCTCCGCACAGGTGACCATCGGTCGCGAGCGCTCGGTTTCCGACATCGCCCTGCGCGACCCCAACGTGTCGCGCCGCCACGCCCAGCTCACCTTTACGGGCTCGGATTGGTCGATCGAGGACCTCAATTCCACCAACGGCACGCTCGTCAACAACCGCCGCATCACGCGCTGCCCGCTGCGCAACGGCGACCTGCTGACGTTTGGCCTGAGCACGTTCGAATTTAGGGGATAGTCGCTTATGAACATCGATATCGTCCTGTTTGCAGGCCGCATTGTCCTGGTCGTCCTGCTCTACATCTTCCTGTTTGCCGTCATGAAGACCGGCGTGGGGCTCGTCCGCGGCCAGCGCCGCGACTCGGCCATCTGGACGATCGATGTGGACAAGGGCCCGCGCGGCATCCGCGGCATCCACGTGGATATGCTCGGCCCCGTCATCGTCGGCCGTTCGCCGTCGTCGGACATCTGCATCAACGAACCGTTTGTCTCGGCCTCGCATGCGCGCTTTTCGCTGCAGGGCCCGGCACTTATTATCGAGGACCTCAACTCGCTTAACGGCACGCTCGTCAACGGCCGCCAGCTGGTGGAGCCCGCAACGCTGCGCGAGGGCGACGAAGTCCAGATCGGCGACGTGGTCATGAAGGTGAACCGTCGATGATCGACGAGGAGAACAAGTCCGCAACCATGCCCGAAACGTCGACCGCCCCCGCGGCCGCGCCGGCTCATGCCGCCCCGACGGGCCCTGCGCCCGTGGAGCCCGAGGACACCGTGTTCTCCCTGCCTCTTTCGCATGTAACGCAAGAATATCCGACGCTTAGCGACGACGAGGATGCCAAGGACAACGCCGACGGCGTCACCGCCCCCATCGGCGCGCACGCCGCTGCCGAGCAGCCCGCGGTCCCGCAAGACACGCCCGCACCGGCTCACTTTGCCGAGCCCGTCGCCACGGCGATTACCGAGAGCTCTGCGGTATTTGCGGCTCCCGAGCCCGCAGCACCGGTGTTTCCCGTAGCTCCAGCACCCGCCGCAGCGCCCGAACCCGCATCTGCACCGGAACCTGCGGCGGCTCCCTCCCCCGCGGTCGCATCGGCGCCCGAGGTCATGCAGCCTGTGGCCGAAGCAACGACGGAGGATGTCTCTCAGCCCCGCAGCACGCCCGCGCCCGCGCACCTCGCGATGCCCGAGCCCGCAGCCGTCGCCCCGCAAGACGACGAGCCTGTCGACCGTACAACCGAAGAACCCGCCACGCCTAACGCTGACGACCCAAGCAACGATGCCGACACCGTCTCGCCCGGCGATACGGCCGAGATTGACGTTGCCGCCGTGGAGGCCAAACTTAAGGACCCCGGCTCG
>URMR01000190.1 GCA_900548935.1 uncultured Collinsella sp. | reverse complement strand
CCGTAGTGAGCGACCAATCGTCCGCACCAGCGAGCCACGTCTCCATCCACAACAAGGCGCGTCGGCATACCAAACCCGTAATTGACCATCTTTCCCACAACCCTTCCGTGCACATAGGCGGTATCAATCGTTAGGCTCATGCTACGAAGCAAGCTTTTCCGAGCTGTTTCGCACTCTTTAGAGCTGCGTTAAAACCCAATCCAACCGCACGACCATACCTACCAAAACAAACCAGTCCCTTTTTGACAGGTTTTGACGATGTCCGGACGAGCGGGTATTATCGAACAGATATTCGATAAGAACATGTGTTTGATGGGAGGACGCGTGGGGCACGAGCGTCACACCTATATCTGCATCGACCTCAAGACGTTTTACGCTAGCGTCGAGTGCGTCGACCGCGGACTCAACCCGCTCACCACCAACCTGGTCGTTGCCGACGAATCGCGCGGGCGCACGACCATCTGCCTCGCCATCACACAGGCCATGAAGGACTTAGGGATTCACAATCGCTGCCGTCTGTTTGAGATTCCCGACGGCATCGACTACATCAAAGCCGTACCGCGCATGCAGCACTACATGGAAGTGTCGGCGCAAATCTACGGCATCTATCTGGAATACGTGAGCCCGCAAGACATTCACGTCTATTCAATCGACGAATGCTTTATCGACGTGACGCCCTATCTAGACCTCTACCATACCAATGCCAAAGGCTTTGCCTGCACGCTGCGCGACGAGGTCTTGAGGCGCACGGGCATCACGGCAACGGTCGGCATCGGCCCCAACCTATTCCAGGCCAAGGTAGCGCTCGATATCACCGCCAAGCACGTACCCAGCCGCATCGGCATACTCGACGACGAGACCTTTCGCAAAGAGATCTGGCCCCATCGTCCCATCACCGATATCTGGGGCATCGGCCCCGGCGTGGCAGCACGACTCGAAAAGTATGGCGTCTACGACCTGATGGGTGTCGCCGCACTCGACGAGAACCTGCTTTACGACGAGCTCGGCGTCAATGCCGAATATCTCATCGACCACGCCTTTGGGCGCGAACCGACAACCATCGCCGATATCCAAGCCTATCGCCCGCAAGCAACTTCGACCACCACAGGACAGGTGCTCTCGAAGGGTTATGCCTACGAGCAGGCCTACACCGTCTTGCGCGAGATGGTCGACAACGCCGTGCTGGATTTGATCGACAAGCACGTGGTGTGCGACAGCATCTCGCTCTTTGTAGGCTACGCGAGCGAGCGCGCCGACATACGCCGCCTCGACGCCAGCGGCACAGCGCAATATGTAGACGGATGCGGGCATTTGCGTTCGAGCACGTCGAGCATCGAACCCGCCGCAACCGCCGGCCCCGAGCTCGCGCCCCGCGCGCCCAAGCCCGTCCAACGCGATGACGAAAGGCGTCGCCTGGTGCGCGAAGCGCAGGCAATCGATGGCATCTTTGTGGGAGAGCATGGCGGCAAACCGCGCGGTGGCTATGCCGCGCTGTTCGCGCATTCCAATGCATCCCACAAGCTGCCTGAACGCACTAATTCGTTTAAGAAGATCATGGGCTATTTCGATGAGCTTTGGGCGCAGACCGTCGATCCCAAACGACCGGTCAAGCGCATCAACCTGGGCTTTAGCAATCTGGTGCCCGAAGAATTTGCCACCATCGATCTATTTAGCGATATCGAGGCGGATGAGCGCGAGCGCGACTTGGCGCGCGCCGTGTTGGCCGTAAAAGGCAAATACGGCAAGAACGCCCTGGTCAAAGGATTGAGTTTTACCGCCGGCGCCACCGCACGCGAACGCAACGACCAAGTTGGAGGACACCGTGCCTAAACCCAAACAACAGCCCGTGCGCCCGCCGACCGCCTTCGAGCGCCTGGCGGACCCCGAGGGCAGACGCCGCGCCGCCGACCCCAAGCTCACTGCCAACGGTGCCGTGCGCGCCAACCGCGCCGCACAGTTTATGCCCTTTGCCGCCCTCACGGGATACTACGAACTCGTGCGCAAGCAGGAAATCACCGTCGAACCAAAATGCGAACTCACGGAAGAAAAAGCCCTCGAGCTTTCGAAAAAGCTCGAGGGCCTCAAACGTGGCGACTTGGTGCGTGTCACCTATTACGATACGTACGGCTATCGTAGCCGCACCGGCATTCTCGACGAAGTGCTTCCCGCGTTCAAGCTGCTCAAACTCAGGGATATCGCCATCGACTTCGACGATATCCAAGGCATCGAGCTGCGTGGTCGAGTCTAGCGACGAGAACGCTTGCGCAAGACGAGAGCAATGCCAAGCACTGCGGCAGCTGCAACCAGCAATCCCAAGACCAGCGTGAGGGTCGAGTCACCAGCGTGAGGCAGCGAGCCGTCCTTCGGAGTCTTCTTAGCGGTCGTCGTGACAGTGGTCGTGGTGCTGCTCGACTGGTCATTACCGCCCGTCTGGCTGCCACCAGGCTGATCGCCACCACCCGGCTGCGAGGGATCCGTGGGCTCCGTCGGATCCGGAGTACCGGGTTCGACCGGATTCTCAGAATTCTCCTTGCGCTGGATCCAAACCTGGCAGCCATAGAATGGGTTGGCGGTACCGAGGCACAGACCCTGGTTGGTCACCGCAAAGGTGCGCAGACCATGGTTATACGGATCGTTAAAGCCATTGGTCGTCAGCGTCGTAAAGTTCACGCCGTCCTCGGTCACATACATATCAAAGCCACGCTCGGCATCGCGAAGGTAACACATGCACGTAAGCACGCTCTGCAGCTTCTTGAGGTTCTCCTCGCTCAGCAGCTTATCGAGCGCATCCTGAATATCGCTCGGCAGCTCGGTGCCATAGGCATCCTCGTACTGCTGCTTCAGGCTCTCATAGCTATCGAGCATGTCCTGGTACTGGTCGGCAAAGGACTTGAAGTACGCGATCTCGCCATCGATCTTCTGGACATAAGCGGCGTCGTCCTCAACGTCCTGGGACACCGTCGCGGCCTGATCGCAAAGATCGCCCGTGGCATCCTCCAGCGCATCGCTCAGATCGCCAAAACCCTTAGCAACCTCGGTCTTCCCGTCATCGACATCGGCAGCTTCGTTCGAATCATCGACCTCGACGGTCTCGTTTGAATCATCGTCCGCAAGCGTGTTAACGGGAACGATGGGGTCGTCAGGCGATTTCTTGTCGAGCAGGTGATCGAGCAGGTCCCTAAGGCGCTGAACCTGAGAGCCCCACTCCTCGGGCGTCATATCGATAATGTCGCCATTGGAGAA
>URMR01000189.1 GCA_900548935.1 uncultured Collinsella sp. | reverse complement strand
GAGGAGGGCATTGACCTTTTGGTCATGCCCGACGATTGAACGTCAGATTGCCGCTCTGGGTCGTTTACAGCGTCGACCTGTTACGCGGTTTGGTAAAACCGCGTAACCCTAGAGCTGACGCAGGCCTTCCTCGAGACCGGTCTTGCTGTCGGTCTTCTCGTCGCGCATCTTGATGACGCGGGCGGGGACACCGGCCACGACGGCACCGGCGGGGACGTCCTCGACGCACACGGCGCCGGCGGCAACGACAGCGCCCTTGCCTACATGCACGCCCTCCAGGACCACGGCGTTGGCGCCAATCATGACATTGTCCTCGATGATGACGGGCGTGGCACTGGCGGGCTCCACAACGCCTGCCAGCACGGTGCCGGCGCCGATGTGGCAGTTCTTGCCCACGGTGGCGCGGCCGCCCAGCACGGCACCCATGTCGATCATGGAGCCTTCGCCAATGACGGAGCCGATGTTGATGATGGCACCCATCATGATGACGGCGTGATCGCCGATCTCGACGCGGTCACGGATGATCGCGCCCGGCTCGATGCGGGCGTTGATGCCCTTAAGGTCGAGCATGGGCACGGCGGAGTTGCGGCAATCGTTTTCAACGTCGTAGTAATCGATGGAGTCGGCGTTGGCGTCCAGGATGGCCTTAAGCTCATCCCAGTCACCAAAGACGGTCTTGCCGCGACGACCGCCGTAGACGTGTGCATTGCCCCACTGGACCTTCATGCCCGGCTTCTCGCGCACGTACAGTTTGACGGGCGTCTTCTTGGGCGCGGTGGCGATGTAGTTGATAATCTCCTGTGCATCCATCTCGGCTGCATTGCTCATTTGCTGTCTCTCCTTTGAGTGGATCCGGTTGATACCTAGTTAGGCAAACATGACCTGGTCGAACGTATAGAAGCCAGGTTCGCGGGTGACGAGCTTCTGCGCGGCTGCCAGGGCGCCGTTGACAAAGATCTGACGGCTTGTGGCGCGGTGCATGAGCGTGACCTCCTCGTCCTGGCCAAAGAAACTCACTTCGTGCACGCCGGCGACAGTGCCGCCGCGCAGCGAGTGCATGCCGATCTCCTTGGGGTCGCGTGCTCCGCACATGCCCTCGCGGCCATAGACGGGGTGATAGCCTGCCTCGGGCTCGGCTTCGACGACGGCGTCGAGCAACAACTTGGCAGTGCCGCTGGGGGCGTCGACCTTTTGGTTATGGTGCGTCTCGATGATTTCGCAGTCAAAGCCGGGCAACTCGCGCGTGGCCTGGGCCACTAGATGGCGTAGGGCTGCGATACCGATGGAGTAATTGCCGGAATGCATGACGCGGGCGTTCTGACCCAGCTCGCGCAGGCGATCCATCTGCTCGGGCGTATAGCCCGTGGTACCCGAGACCAACGCCGCGCCCGTGCGCTCGACATAGGCGACGACGGCATCGAAGGTCACGACGTTCGAGAAGTCGATGATGACGTCGGCTGCCGGGGCGTTCTCGAGCTCGGACAAGTCGAAGCCGATCTGGGCGACGATGTCGAAAACGGGCTCTCCAGCGGCGTTGACAATGCCCTCGGCGGTAGTGCGAATGAGCGAGCCCATTCGGCCCGTTCCCATAATGACGGTCTTAATCAAGCAGACCAGCTCCCTTCAGAGCATCGGTAAGTGTAGCGCGCGTGTCGTCTGCCATGGGGCACAGCGGCATGCGGTAGTTTGCCTCGATCATACCCATTTGGGCGAGCGCTTCCTTGACGGGGATGGGGTTGACCTCGCTAAAGAGTGCATTGATGAGCGGCTGGCCGGCAATCTGGATATCGCGGGCGCGCGCTACGTCGCCGCCCAGATAAGCGCGGCACATGTCGTGTACGAGCTGCGGCTGCACGTCGGCCCACACGCTGATGGTGCCCGAGGCGCCCAGGCTCATGAGCGGCACGGTAAGCGCGTCCTCGCCTGAGTACATGCGGAAGTCGTTGGACAGCAGGTGGGCGATCTTGGCCGCGTAGGCGATGTTGCCCGAGGCCTCCTTAATACCCATGATGTTGGGGTGCGCGGCCAAGCGCTCTACGTTGCGCTCGCTGATGCCGCAGCCGCAGCGGCCGGGGATGTTGTACAGGATGCAGGGGATGTCCACGGCATCGGCGACGGTCTTAAAGTGCTGGTAGATGCCCTCTTCATTTGACTTGTTGTAGTAGGGGGTAATGAGCAGCAGACCGTCGGCGCCCAGGCCTTGGTAAGTGAGCGACTTGGTGAGCATGGTCTGCGTGGAGTTGGAGCCCGAGCCGGCGATGACGGGGACGCGTCCTGCAACATGCTTGACCACGGCGGCGACGACGGAGTTGTCCTCGTCGTCGGTCATCGTGGCACTCTCACCGGTGGTGCCCAGGGTGAGGATGGCGTCGGTGCCATTTTGCAAGTGGAAATCGATAAGGCGCTCGAGTGCGTCAAAGTCGACACTGCCGTCCTTTTTAAACGGCGTAACAAGGGCGACGATTGAGCCCTCAAGATTGCGGATGTCCATGTTCTTCTCCTTCGCGTCCGCGATCTGGATGCGTTTATTCCATTGGTCGGCGACGGCCAGGCGCTCGTCTTGGGCACGACGGCGAGCACTTTCGGCGCGCGACTTGGCCAGCAACTCTCGGCCGCTCGGCAGCACGTCGAGCGTGGCAAAGTAATCGCCCGGGCGCTCGGCACGGCGGATGAGGTCGGCCGAGCCGTCGGGGCGCAGCAGGACCTCGGCGGAGCGCAGCCGCCCGTTGTAGTTGTAACCCATGGAGTAGCCATGCGCGCCGGTATCGTGGATTACAAGCAGGTCGCCCATGTCGATATGCGGCAGCTCGCGATCGATGGCGAACTTGTCGTTGTTCTCGCATAGGTTGCCCGTGATGTCGTAGGTGTCCGTGACGGGCGCTGTGGTCTTGTCGTCGCCATCCGGCTGGCCCATTACCGTAATGTGGTGGTAGGCGCCATACATGGCGGGGCGAATCAGGTCGACCGCGCTTGCGTCGACACCGATATAGTCCTTGTAGATCCGCTTCTCGTGGATGGCCTTGGTAACCAGGCAGCCATAGGGGCCCATCATAAAGCGGCCCATTTCCGTGAAAATCGCTACATCACCCATGCCAACAGGCACGAGGATTTCCTCATACACGCGGCGAACGCCTTCACCGATCGCTTGAATATCGTTCGGCTCTTGGCCGGGCTCATAAGGAATGCCCACGCCGCCCGACAGGTTGATGAATTCAATGTGCGCGCCCGTCTCTTGCTGCAGCTGAACAGCC
>URMR01000188.1 GCA_900548935.1 uncultured Collinsella sp. | reverse complement strand
AATTTTGGGCAAGCTGGCAAACGAGGACGACGCGCGCACCATGCTCCGCGAGCTTTCGGGCCGCACGCACCAGGTGGCAACTGGCGTCTGCATCGTTAAAGCCGGCGACGCTGCAGCTCCGCATGCCGCCGAGAGTCTGTCGTTTGTCGATGTGACCGACGTGACGTTCTATGAGCTTACCGAAGAGCAGATCGAGCACTATGTCGCCTCCGGCGAACCCATGGACAAGGCTGGGGCCTACGGCATCCAGGGCACAGGCGGCCGCATGCTCGTGCATGACATTTCGGGCGACTTCTACAACGTGGTGGGCTTGCCCATCGCCCGCGTCGCACGCGCGATTCAAAAACTCTCGTAATTGCATCTGGCGCTGGGTATCCCCCAGCGCCTACAATTTTGCCGTACCGTACGGATCCCGACCGGGCATAAGGCCCGGCGGAAAACCGATAGGAGATAATATGGACACAATGCTCGAAGCCATCGATGTTTGCAACGTCGATGGCTTTTGCTTTGGCAACTATACGGACGAGAAGGCTGGCACCGGCTGCACCGTAATCGTGGCGCCCGAGGGTGCCACCGGCGGCGTTGACGTACGCGGTGGCGCTCCCGCTTCGCGCGAGACCGACCTGCTGCGTCCCGAAAACACCGTCGATAAGGTCCACGCCGTCTGCCTTTCGGGTGGATCGGCCTTTGGCCTCGAGGCCGCAAGCGGCGTCGCTCGCGAGCTTGAGAGCCGCGGCATCGGCCTTCCCGTCGGCCCCACGCAGGTGCCCATCGTGTGCTCCAGTTGCATCTTCGACCTTGCCTTTGGCGACCCCACCGTGCGCCCCGACATTGAGGCCGGTATCGCCGCCGTGCGCGAGGCGCTCGACCACACCCCTGCCACGCTCGAGCAAGGCAACGTGGGCGCCGGTACCGGCGCCACCGTAGGAAAGCTCATGGGGCCTGCCACCTGCATGAAGGCCGGCCTTGGAGCTGCCGCCGTGGCACTCGGTCCCGTCAAGGTGGGCGCCGTGGTCTCGGTCAACGCCTGCGGCAACGTCATCGACCCGACCACTGGCGAGTGGGTCGCCGGCATGCGCGCCACAGCCGATAGCGACCAGATCGTCGACATGGAGCTCGCCGCCTTTGCCGCCGCAGGCTCTATGCAGATGCCGCTCGACCGCACCAACACCACCATCAGCTGCATCGTCACCAACGTGGAGCTCACCAAGGCCCAGGCCACCAAAGTCTCTCAGATGGCCGCAGACGCCTACGCGCACGCCATCCGCCCCACACACACCACCAACGACGGCGACACCATCTACACCCTCGCCAGCGGCAAGTTGGGCGCCCAGGCAAGCGCCGCCGTTCCCCTAGACCTGCTGGGCATGCTCGCCGTAAGGACCCTAGAAACTGCCATCGTAAACGGAGCCAAAACCGCCAAAACCTCCCACGGCATCCCCGGCGCCGCGAAGTAGCCTAACCTGACCGGTTGCCCGGTGGGGCTTGGTTATGTTTGCTGCTCTACAGTCCTGGCTCCCACGAAGAGCACATTAAGTGCTCTTCGGCTCGTGCGGAACTCGCGACAAACATAACCAAGACCCACCGAGCAACCTGCTCAACAAGATCTCTTTCAGCCCAGGCCCCTGTGTACCGCGCGTCTAAGATCTTCAAATTCAGCTTGCTAACACAAAGCGAGACATAGCAGAGGACCCCTGGTCCTTAACTTGATACGAGTTCCGCACGCAAAGGAGGCGCCAGTGGCGCCTCCGTCTTGCGCAGGACTGTTCGAAGTAGCAAGTTAAGGACCAGGGGTCCCCGTTACCCGAGTGCTTCTGTGCTAGTTGAATTTGAAGATCTTTGAGGCAAGACGGTATAGGCCGAGTGTGGTTTTATCACCGGCACGACCGCGCAGGTTGGTGAAGAAGCCGACCACACCGTAGCGTGCGCGACGATACATACGCTCGTCATAGGCCTTTAAATCACTCCACAACGTCTTCAGGCGCTCGTCGGCACAATCCTCGTCGGAAAGCTTAGTGAGCACCGAGCAGATTGCCATCATCATGGTGAAATAGCCCATCATGTACGAGCGCAGACGCGACGACTCGACATCGCTGTACAGGTGGAACGACTCCATCATGATGCGCGTCACGCGGAACTGCTGGTCCAGACGCTTGACCATCGTGGCCTCGTTGACGCTCTGGCCCTCGCGACCGATAAAGTAGCGATAGAGGTCGATGTCGGCGTAGTACATGGTCTTGCAGCGCGGCAACGGCACGTAGGCGTAGATGTTGTCTACATAGAACGTGTGCGGCGGCATAGGCAGATTGGACGCGCGCAGCACATCCGTGCGATAGCACAGGCTGTGCATGAGCAGATTCTGATCTAGACGGAAATGACCAATCTGGTCCCAGGTAAAGATCTTTTTTCGCGGCAGGGCAAACTTGTAGCCAATAGCGGTGTGCGTACCCTCATAAACCTTCTCATACACATAGTTCGAGATAAAGAGGTCGACGCGCTGGTCGCGCTCTTCAAAACCGCGCAGAATCGAAAGCATGGTCGACAGGGCTGCGCCATCGAGCCAGTCGTCCGAGTCGACGACCTTGTAGTAGGTGCCCTGTGCCTCGCGCAAGCCCGAAAGGACGGCAATGCCGTGGCCGCCGTTCTCCTGATGCACCGCGCGGATGATGCCGGGATAACGTGTCTCCCACTCATCAGCCTTGGCTGCCGTCTCGTCCTTGGAACCGTCATCGACGATGATGATCTCGATATCGGTGGCATAATTGCTCCCCTCCAGAATGGAGGTGATGCAATGGTCCATGTCCTTGGCGGCGTTATACGAGGGAATACCGAATGATATGACTTTATGCATGGCAGGCGATAATCTCATCCGAAAGATCGAGGGCAGAATTGGTCACGGCGTCCATATCGTAGTAACGATACTCGGCCAGGCGACCCACCGGGTGGAAGTTCGTCAGGTTCTGGACGCGCTCAAGATAGCGCTCGTAGAGCTCACGGTTCTCGGGCTCCAGGATAGCGTAGTACGGCGTCTCGCCCGAGCCGGGCGTATAGGCCTTGGAGTACTCCTTCATGATGGTGGTCTTGCCGGGCAGGACCTGACCAGTCATGTTCTTGAACTCGGTGATACGCGTGTAATCCTCGCTCGTGGTGTAATTGACGGTACCCACGGGCTGGAACTGGTCCATATCGAGCGTCTCGAACTTCATGTCAAGCGTACGGTACGGCAGAGCGCCCAGGTCGAGGTTGAACAGCTCGTCGAGTGGACCGGTGTAGACAATCTCACCACCATAGACCTTGCCGTCGATTTTGACGGTAGTTTCATCGATCTCGAAGAGGTCGCGAGCGTCAACGTCGCAGAACACATCAATCAGATCGTGGTCGAGCATGTGCTCGAACAGCGCGGTATAGCCGTCCTGCGGCATGCCCTGGAAGGGAGCTTGCGGGAAGTAGCGGTCATC
>URMR01000187.1 GCA_900548935.1 uncultured Collinsella sp. | reverse complement strand
TGAGTGCTTTCGTCCAAAGGGACGATTTCCTGTCGACTCGTGTAAGATTCCGAGTAGATGTCGCGACTTATTCGCGACCACTCCTTCTTCAAGCGACCGATCAGGGTGATATTTCGTGGCAGAGCGTCCGACATACAAGCTCAGGTTTCTCGATCCCAAGAAGCACTTTCCGGCGATGCCCGAGCAGCCTGCGGGACGCTCATATGGCGTGGTTTGGAAGCTCTTTGGCGAGGACCCGCATGAATCATGCTATGTCGTCGAATTCGTCGGCAAAAGCCATGTGTCGCTTTTGGGCTACGTGAGCGTTTCGGGTGAGGTCTATAAGGTGGACCGTCCCGTTAACGAGATGTCGCTGCCCGACGATCCCGACATGCAACTGATTCTCGACGAGTCCGATTCCAACATCGGTGAGATTGCGGTCAGGGGTGCCGATGGGACGATGCGCTCCCGGGCGCGAGTCATCGGCTCTCCCGAAGGAACCATGCGCGAACAATCCGATCGCGAGACGTGGAATTCGACGCGCAGCCTTCGTTACGGCGAGTTCATGGCATCGATGTTCTTGCGCTACGTGATATTTGCCGACTCCGAA
This sequence comes from uncultured Collinsella sp., assembly GCA_900548935.1. Taxonomy (GTDB): domain Bacteria; phylum Actinomycetota; class Coriobacteriia; order Coriobacteriales; family Coriobacteriaceae; genus Collinsella. The sequence continues at coordinate 2,886 of URMR01000187.1, read as the reverse complement.
AGCGCTATTGCGAACACGGCGGGCGTCGACGGTTTCGATGCAGACATGCAAAATGTTGTCGACAAGATCAAACTCGTAAAGTTGCCCGAGCCGGTCGAGGTGTTTTTGGGCTTTGACACGGCACCGCTCCCCGATGCTATCGAGACGCTGCTTTACCGTGTTGACCATGCCGAGAATCCGAGCGGTATCGAGCGTTATACCGCCGCCCTTATGAGCGAGATCGACTTGCCCCGCCTGCGCACCATTGCTGCCAAGTCCGAAATGAGCCTAGCGCGCATCGACCGCTCAAAGTTGTTCTATCTCAATTTTGATCGTAGCCTGCTGGACCAGGATGAGATTGACATGCTGCTTGCCATCGAGTGCCGTCTCAATCGCCTCTCCGGCATCCTTGAGCGCATCGGGGCCGGATTGGCCCCTGCGGCATCCTCGCCGAGCCTTGAGGGCTGCGCACTCTTTGACGCGTGGCATATCGCCAAGACGACCAACGATGTTCCCCGACTGCTTGATACGGCCTCGAGCGACAACCCGTGGGGCAAACCGGGAACGGTGGCTTGCCAGCCGGGCGGTGAGTGGGACGTGCGCACCCGCTTCGCGCGTATCGTCGAGGCGCTCAACGTGGTCACACGGCTCGACTATACCTATCGGGCAAACGTTGCCGAGGGGATTATGCTCGTTCGGTTTGGGCACTCTGTCGTGGATGCCATGCCGCAACGTGAATACGACGCTCAGGATGACGTCTGGCGCGAGTTGGACGAGGGCGTGCGCGCGATTTGGGCCGCGGAGCACGACGCGCGCGTGGCGCTTACGCTTGCGGCGGCGTGTTTTGCCGCAGGTGCCTGCATTGCGCGCTGCTATGTTCAGATTGCGGCTCCCGACGGCGAGCAGGGCGAGCGCGTCATTGCAACATATTCCTTTGGACGTGCGGCCTATCTGGCCAATTGCGTGCCTGTCGCCAAGGATCTTGAGAGCATGGATATGGACGATATGCCGTGCAAGCGCATGCTTGAGGCATATGAGTCGGACGCGCCGGATGCGATTGAGCCTGCGGAGGTTCACGCTCGCCCGCGTGACGACCACCGTTCGCTGCCGCCGGCGTTGCGCGATCTGCTGCTTGCCGATACGGCTGATGAGCTTGAGGTCATGGAGAAGGACGATGACCCGTATGTGGCGCGCGTCGTCGAGTTGCGCGAGCAGGCCAAAGTTGACCGTGCAAGTGCGTTTGAGGGTTTCTCCCGTCTTGTTGAGGAGCTGGAGGCTAAGTGCGCCGTTGCCGAGCTTTTGGCAACTGGTCCGGTCCAGACGCAGTTTTGCGACAACCAGCTGGTACGCATGGTGCTGCCGGTAATGGAGGAAGATCGCTCGGTGCGCATCCTGCGCGCTCCCGACGCGCTCTACTTTGCTCAGCACGAGATCTGCAGTTATTACGCCGATCAGGAGAATTTTGAACGGGCGCTACCTGAGGTGCGTCGTCTTTACGATTTGGCACGCTCTTCCATGCAGTCGCATTTTGCGCTCATCAATGTGTTGGCGCGCCTGGAGCGCTTTGACGAGATTATCGAGGTGGCGCGCCACGGCCTGCGCATTGCCAGTGATCGTTCCGCAATCGGTTATCTGTTCTATCGCCTAGCGTTTGCCTATTGGAACTGCGACCAGCTCGAGCTCGCGTTGGCGTGCTACCGCCTCGTGCCGCGCGGCGAGGAGTCGGGTAGCAGCGCGCTGGAGGAAATGCAGGGCCTTATGAACGAGATGGGTGTCAATGAGCCGCCGACGTTCGAGGATGCGGTTGAGACCATCCGTAAGGCCGGGCTCGAGCTACCGCCGGTGCCTGCTGTGACCAACCAGCTGGCGGATGCCGCCGTGCAGCTGGTCGATAACGGCTTCTTTTTCCTGGCGCGTGGCTGCATCTTCCAAATGTGGCGCACCATGGGCAACGATGAACTCGGCTCCCTCAACCGCTCGCTGGGGTAGGGGCGAAAACTGCAAGGAGCGGGCAATTAGAAAATTCCCTCTTGCTCAACTTCGGCTGTTTGGTTACTATAGAACGGCTGTTACGGAGAGCTGACCGAGAGGCCGAAGGTGCTCGCCTGCTAAGCGAGTATGCCCCAAAAGGGCATCTGGGGTTCGAATCCCCAGCTCTCCGCCAGTATGAATTGAAAGAAGGGTCCCATCTGGGGCCCTTTTTTGGTGCGGAGAAAGGAGGCTGGGTATTCGAACCCGAGAGGGCACGGGCGTTAAGCAAACGCGAAAGCGTTTGTAGCCCGTGGGCGAAAAGCCGCCAGGCTTTGAAGCCGGAGGGCATGCGCAGCATGCCCGGACATCCCCAGCTCTCCGCCAGTAAGACTTTAAAGAAGGGTTCCGAAAGGGACCCTTCTTTAGTTGAACCACGTTAGCTGGGGATTCGAACCCTCAAAAAAGGAGGCATCCTTTCGGACGCCTCCTTTCAGTGAGCGTATTGTTCTTCGACCCTATACCTCGGGTGCCTTGGCTACGGTTTCGCTTTCTGCCGTAAGCGGACGGTTTTCGATGCGACGACTCAGGCGGTCGAGCTTCACAAGGAGCCACTCAATGGGATTCGGCCCTGCGCTTTCCTCGTCGGCAACCAGGTCCATAACGGCGATTTTGGTGCCGTCCTGCTTGAGCGTAACGCTGCCCACCTTGTCGCCCACATGCACCGTGCCCGAAAGATCGTCGTAGCTAACCTTTTCGGTCACCTCGCCGGCAAGGGAAAACACGGTCGCTTGCGCCGTAGGATCGGCGAGCGTGGCGTCGATCGTCTTATCCGTCCAGTCGGTTTGACTAATGCGCGCCATAAGCGGGTTGCCGTTGGCGGTCTTTTCCTGCGTGTTGGCGATTGCGACCGCCGCCTTGTGACCGTAGTACCAATTG
>URMR01000186.1 GCA_900548935.1 uncultured Collinsella sp. | reverse complement strand
AAACAAATCTAAAAATTTTTTATTCAATGTTTTTAAATCTTTGCGATAAAAGACATAAGCACCCACTATCGCCATACAAAAAAGGAGTGTGACAGTATTTAAAAACCAAGATGAAGCTATTAAGTCATATATAATTTGCATAACCTTATCGTTTTATGTGTATTTATAATATATAAATGCCATTTGCCGTTGTGTATTTACAGCATTATTAAGATTGCTTTTCTATTGGCCAAAACAAATCCTGTATCTCAACATTCAAATATTTGGCAATCTCCACCAGTGTCTCGACATTCGGCTGTATGGTGTTGGTACACCACTTTGAGACGGTTGCAGGATCTTTGCCCAATTGTTCAGCGAGCCATTTGTTGGTTCGTTTCTTTTCAGCCAGGACAACCTTTAGTCTGTTTATATCTTTACTCATATTTGCGTATAATTATTTGGAAAGTACAAAAGTAGTGATTTCCTGATAGAATATGTGAGCTAATCTATCTGACTATAGTTTGTCATTTGGTGACTCATAAAATTGGCGATGTTAAGTGAAATGCAATGAAATTATGAGAAATACGGATAAAACAACATGAACTTTGCCGACCACAACAAATTAGCGACGAATTATGTTGGCAAAATCTCGGCAATTTATATAAACAAAAAATCCTAACTGCTCAATATCAAGCAGTTAGGATTCTGTGTGGTGCGCCTGAAAGGACTCGAACCTTCACGGGAATCCCACCAGAACCTAAATCTGGCGCGTCTACCAATTCCGCCACGCCCGCATGAGCGCACAGATTAGGAATGATAGCAGATACGAACGGCAAGCGCACGCACACCTTTTTCAAGCTCACGACCTCACCACGAGTGCAAAAGGCGGGACGAGTTGCCCCGCCCCGCCAATTAAGACTTGTTCGCTGACCCGCTACTCCCCCAGCAGGGCCTTCTCGGGCGTGATCGGCAGTGAGCGAACCTGGTGGCCGGTGGCGTGTGCCACGGCCGAGGCCACGGCGGCGAGCGGCGTGTTGATGACGACCTCGCCGATCGACTTGGCGCCAAACGGACCCGTCGGCTCGTAACTCGGCTCAAAGGCCACGCGAATGCTGCCGATATCCAGACGCGTGGGCAGCTTGTAGCTCATAAAGTTGCCGGTACGCAGGCGGCCGCGCTCATCATGCTCGACGATCTCGTAGAGCGCATGGCCGATACCCTGGGCAATGCCGCCCTCGGCCTGAACGCGCGCGAGCGCCTCGTTGATCACGGTGCCGCAGTCGACGGCCGCCGCATAGTCCACCACAGTCACCTTGCCGGTGGCCTTGTCGACCTCGACCTCGGCAATGCCGGCCATAAACGGCGGAGGCGAAACGGGCAGGCAGGCAGAGGCATGCGAGGTGAGCGCGTCGCCACCCGCGATGTTCTTGACGCACAGGTTGGCAAAGTCGCGCAGCGTGAGGTAGCGGTTCTGCTCGCGCGCGGCACGTTCGTCGGACAGACGCACGTACTGGCCATCAAAGACCACGTCGGCGGCATCCACATCCCACATCTGGGCAGCCTTGGCGCAAATCTTCTCGCGCAGCTCGGTCGCGGCGTTCTTGGCCGCCAGGCCCGTCACGTACGTGCCCGAGCTCGCGTACGAGCCGGCATCGAACGGCGACACATCGGTGTCAACGCCGCGCACCACGATAAGCGAGCTCTCAACGCCCAGCTCCTCGGCGGCAATCTGCGCCAGGATCGTGTCGACGCCCATGCCGTTATCAGTAGCACCGGTCGAAAGCGTAATAAAGCCGTCCTCTTCAAGGCGCATGTCGATGCCGGCGATATCCACATTGGAGATACCCGATCCCTGCATGGTGAGCGCGCAGCCCAGAGCACGCACGCGATCGCCCAGGTCAACGGCCAGCGGCTTGTCGCGCCAGCCGATCATGTCCATTGCGCGCAGCAGGCAGCGGTCGAGCGCGCAGGCGTTGAGTTTCTCGTTGTAGTACTGCGGCATGATCTCGCCCTCGCGCACGATGTTCTTAAGGCGCAGGTCGGCGGGATCCATGTGCAGCATGTCGGCGAGCTCGTTGACGGCGCTCTCCACGGCAAACTGGCCCTGAGTGGCACCGTAGCCGCGATACGCGCCGCCGCGGTTGGTATTGGTATAGACGGCGTCCCAGCTAAAGCGGCTCGCCTTCACGTGATTGTAGATGGGCAGGCTCTTGTGGCCCGAAAGGCCGATCGTCGTGGTGGCATGCTCGCCATACGCACCGGCGTTGGACAGCGTATGCAGGTCGATGGCTGTGATGGTGCCGTCGTTCATGGCGCCTAGCTTAACGGTCATCTGCATCTGGTGACGCGAGTTGCCCGCGGTGATGGTCTCCTCGCGCGTGTAGCAACAGTAACTCGGACGGCCGGTCTGCTGCGTCACAAACGCAACGAAGATCTCGCAGCAGCCCGTCTGCTTGGAGCCAAAGCCGCCGCCGATGCGCGGCTTAATGACCTGCACCTGCGACTGCGGAATGTCGAGCGACTGAGCGACCATGCGGCGCACGTGGAAGGGCACCTGCGTGGAGGTAGTCACCGAGATACGCCCGAACGCGTCGGTCGTCGCGAAGGCGCGGAAGGTCTCCATGGGCGCGGTCTGCGTGGCTTGGCTGGTGTAGGTGCGCTCAAAGACGATGTCGCTCTGGGCGAAGGCCTCGTCCAAGTCGCCAAAGTCGCTGGTACCGCTGCATACCAAGTTGCGCGGGACGTCGCCGCCCTGCGGGAACATAAAGGTCACGTCGCCCTCGGGGTGGACCACGATGTCGTTATCGAGCGCCTGAGTAAAGTCGAGCAGGGGCTCGAGTACCTCGTAGTCGACCTTGATGAGCTTGAGCGCCTTGTCGGCAGCCTCCTCGGTCTCGGCGGCGACGATCGCCACCTCCTCGTTTTGGTAACGCACCAGGTTCTCGAGGATCAGGCGGTCGTAGGGACTCGGCTGCGGATAGCTCTGGCCGGCGATGGTAAAGCGACGCTGGGGCACGTCCTCGTAGGTGTAGACGCCCACCACGCCGGGCACCTTCAGGGCGCGCGACGTATCGATGGAGCGAATCTTGGCGCGCGCATACGGGCTGCGCTTGAGCTTAACGATGAGCGCGCCGGCGGGCACCAGGTCGCCTGTATAGACGGGACGACCCTCGAGCAGGGCCTTCGAGTCCTTTTTGGGCTGCTTGTGGGTGATCTGCTTGTAGGATACGCCGTCGCAGCTGGTGTTATTGACGGGCAGCTCGGGCATCTCAAAGCCCACCTGCACGCCGGACTCGTTGAGAAAGCGGACGATGGCGCGCAGCTGGCTCTCGTAGCCGCTGCAACGGCAAAGGTTGCCGGCCAGCTGGCGCGACAGCTCCTCGCGTGTGGCGACGAGGCTCGGGTCCTCCTTGGCGGCGCGGGCGAGCGCCAGCACGTTCATGATGAGGCCGGGGGCGCAAAAACCGCACTGCTCGGCGCCTTCGGCAGCCATCGCGCGAGCGAGCGCCTCGGACTCGGCCTTGAGGCCCTCGAGCGTGGTGACGGACCGGCCCTCGACGCG
>URMR01000185.1 GCA_900548935.1 uncultured Collinsella sp. | reverse complement strand
CCTCAACCTCAGCCACCGCACAGCTGTCGCCCTCCTCGAGCGCGAACAGGCCCTTGGACGTCGCCAGCCACAGCGTGCGCGTCAAGCCAAAAAGCGCGCCCTCCTCCTTGTCATCGTCCACCACGGCGGCAATCCACTCGCCTGCCTCGATCGCGCGAGAGATCTCGGCGGCAGCGACAGCGAGCGCCTCGGCATCGCCGGCGGCAGCGCGCGAAACCGCAGGTATCTCAAACGTGCTGACAGTGGCCGCAGCCCCACCCTCGCCACCGATCAGCGACAAGAAACGGTTCTGCATGGCCGTAATGCCGAGTGTGCCCAGCGCCGCGGAGACTTCGTCGGCAGAAAACGCCGGGAAGGACGTTTCGTCAAAGTCGAGCTCGACAGGCGCATCGGTGCGAATGGTTGCGACCTTGCGGCTCAGCAGTGCGTCGTCGATGTGCGCACGCAGGTTCTCACCCATCTTACCCTTGACCTCGTCGGCATGCGCGATGACCTCGTCCAAGCTGCCGTACTGCGCGATGAGCGCGCTTGCCTTTTTGGGGCCGATGCCCGGTACACCCGGAATGTTGTCCGACGTATCGCCCTTCAGGCCGTAAAAATCGGGCACGAGCGCCGGCGTAATGCCGTGATACAGGTCGTCCACGCTCTCGGGCGTCATAATCGCCACGTCGGACAGGCCCTTGCGGGTCGAGACTACGTTGACGTGCTCGGTCACAAGCTGATACATGTCGCGGTCGCCAGTCACCAGCAGCATGTCACAGCCGGCCTGCTCGCCCAGGCGCGCCATAGTACCCAGGATGTCATCGCCTTCCCAGCCCTCGGACTGCAGAATCGGCACGTTGAGCGCGGTGAGCAGCTCCTTGATCATAGGGAACTGCGCGTGCAGGTCGGGGTCCATGGGCGGGCGCTGCGCCTTATACTGCGGCAGCATCTCCATGCGCACGCGCGGCTTGCCCTTATCAAACGCCACGACCACACCGTCGGGGTTAAAGGCGTCGATCATCTTAAGAAACATGTTCAGAAAGCCGAAGATCGCGTTGGTGGGGCGACCATCCGGCGCGTTCATGGTCGGCGGCACGGCGTGGAAGGCGCGATGCATGAGCGAGTTGCCGTCGATAACGGCAAAGGTGCGGCGCTTGTCAGACATATTGAATACCTCGCTTTGGGCTGGGCACGGTTTGCTCACACCAGTTTACACGCTCCCCGCCCCGCGACCACCGCACATCAAGCTCCCCTGCCGCCGCGAGCCCGCGCGTGATACGATGGCTCACGGTACATCAACCAGCACGATCGATCCGAAAGGAGCCTGCGTCATGGAGCGTCCCTGCGCATGGAAAAAGTACACGCCACAGCAAGTCGAGGAGCTCGAGGAGCTTTGCCGCGGCTATAAGCAGTTTTTGAGCGAGAACAAGACCGAGCGTCTGTGCGTCAAGACCGGCATCAAGATGGCCGAGAAGGCGGGTTACGTCAATCTGGAGACCGTGATCGCCGAAGGCCGCGAGCTCAAGGCAGGCGACAAGGTGTATGCCGCTAACCACGGCAAGGACCTTATGCTCGTCAACCTGGGCACCGCCCCGCTCGAGCAGGGCTTTAACATCCTGGGCGCGCACGTGGACTCGCCGCGCCTGGACCTTAAGCAGAACCCCGCCTTCGAGGCCGGCGACATGGCCTACCTCGACACGCACTACTACGGCGGCGTCAAGAGCTACCACTGGGTGGCCTCCCCGCTCGCACTCGTGGGCGTCATCTGCAAAAAGGACGGCACCACCGTCGACATCAACATCGGCGACAAGGAAGACGACCCGGTCTTTACCATCTCCGACCTGCTGATCCACCTCTCGAGCGAGCAGATGTCCAAGCCTGCCAAGGACGCCGTCGATGCCGAGATCCTCGACGTGATCGTGGGCGGCCGCCCCGTCAAGTTTGACGAGGACGACAAAGACGCCCCCAAGGAGCCCGTCAAGCAGATGTTCCTGGACATCCTCAAGGAGCAGTACGACGTCGAGGAGGAGGACTTCCTCTCCGCCGAGATCGAGGTCGTGCCCGCCGGCCCTGCCCGCGACATGGGCCTCGACCGCTCCATGATTCTGGGCTATGGCCACGACGACCGCGTCTGCGCCTACCCCTCCATGCTCGCCCAGATCAATGTGGCCAACGTGGAGCGCACGAGCATCACGCTCATCGTCGACAAGGAGGAGATCGGCTCCGTGGGTGCCACCGGTATGACGAGCCGCTTCTTCGAGAACACCGTCGCCGAGATCATGACGCTCGCCGGCGAGGATAGCCCGCTGGCCCTGCGCCGCGCGCTCGCCCGCAGCCGTATGCTCTCCTCTGACGTGTCCGCCGGCTTCGATCCGGGCTACGCCGGCAAGTTCGAGACCAAGAACGCCGCCTTCATGGGTCGCGGCCTGTGCTTCAACAAGTACACGGGCAGTCGCGGCAAGGGTGGCTCCAACGACGCCGACGCCGAGTACGTGGCCCTCGTCCGCGACATCATGGACGAGGCAGGCGTAGACTTCCAGACCTGCGAGCTCGGCCGCGTCAACGCTGGTGGCGGCGGCACCATCGCCTACATCATGGCCAAGTACGGCATGAACGTCATCGACTCCGGCGTTGCCGTCCTGTCCATGCACGCCCTGTGGGAGGTTGCCAACAAGGCCGATATCTACGAGGCCTACCGCGGCTACAAGGCCTTCCTCAAGCGCGCCTAACCAACCCTTCATCAGTTGCGGTGAAATACGGACTAAACTGGCCCATAAACGGCCAAAACAGACCGTATTCCACCGCAACTTCCTTTTTGGCAGAGGAGAGTCCATGCTGCAGGTCATCATTTCGCCCGCCAAACAGATGCGGACAGCTCAAGATGCCTTTGACGTTTGGGGCATACCGCCTTTTGCACATCAGACGGCCCGGCTCCATCAGGCACTGCTGGGCATCGAACGCGAGGGTGGCGCGGCAGGTCTTCAGGCCCTTTGAAACGTGAGTGACAGACTGCTTACAACGTGCCTGGATACGCTTCACGAATTTATGCCCGTCCTGAGCGATGCCGACCTCGCCGATCCCGATATCGCGCGTCGAATCTCCCCCGCCGTCATGTCCTATCACGGCATCCAATACCAAAGCATGGCGCCCGAGGTCATGGATGCCGCACAGCTCGACTGGCTGCAAAACCATCTCTGGATCCTCTCGGGACTCTACGGAAGCGTGCGCCCCTTTCATGCCGTTGAACCGTATCGGCTGGAGATGGGCGCGAAGCTTGCCGTCGACGGCACCCGAGATCTCTACGCATTTTGGGGCGACAAGCTCGCACGGGTTATCGCTCCGGCAGGCTCCAATGCTACGATCGTCAACCTCGCCAGCGTGGAATACGCCAAAGCCGTCCTGCCCCATGCTGCACAGGATACAACGGTTGTCACCTGCCTTTTTGGTGAAGGCGTCCGCAACGGCAAGCCCATCCAACGCTCGACCGCCAGCAAAAAGGCACGAGGCTCGATGCTCCGTTGGATGGCAGCAAACGGACTCGAGGACGCCGGCCGTCTCAC